>JBCCNY010000022.1:0-16884 GCA_039025595.1 Pseudomonadota bacterium
GGCGATCTGCTGTTCCGGCCAGAGGAGGTGGCGGAACGTACGGGCAGCACGCTGGGGCAAATCAATTACGAGGCACATAGTCGGTTCGCACAAGCGTTGATGTGCGTCGTAGCCGCTGTGGTCGGTTTCGCCGCGCTGCTGGTCGGCACCTATAGCCGCTTTGGTGTCTGGTGGCAGATCGTGGCCGCCTTCACCCTGCTGGTGATGATCAAGATGATTGAAGGCGGTGTTTCGGGTGCTGTTCTGGCGCGGGCCAGTGCCTGGCCGCTGATGTATCTGCCGACGCTGACCGGCGCTGTGGCGACGCTGATCTTGCTGGCCATTGCGGCGCGCCCCGGTCTGATGGTTCGTCTGTGGCAAAGATTGCGTCCAGGCTCTCCGGATGCTTCGGGAGATGCGGCATGATCCTGCACTATTATTTTGCGCGCAAATTCCTGATGACATTCCTGCTGATATCCGGCGTTTTCATCATAATGCTGGCGCTCATCGATCTTGTGGATGAATTGCAGGACTTCCCCGATCTGCCCTTTCTGGACGTGCTCGCCATCGTTCTGCTTAATCTTCCGCATGCGGTTTATGAAATCCTGCCGTTGGTTGTGATCCTGGCGGGCGTGGCCTTGTTCATGCGTCTGGCGCGAAGCTCGGAACTGGTGGTTGTCCGCGCGGCAGGCCGGTCTGCCCTGCGCAGCCTCCTCGCGCCGGTAAGCGTGGCCGCGATGATAGGCATATTGTCGATCACGGTGATGAACCCGCTCGTGGCAGCCGCGTCAAAACGCTACAACGATGTGATCAACATGCATTTGGGCGGCGGAACGGCTGTCCTCGCCATCGCGTCAGAGGGTTTGTGGTTGCGCCAGGGCAGCGCGGAGGGTCAGACGGTCATTCACGCCGAACGGGCCAGTTCGGACCTCGCCACGCTTTACGCCGCCACTTTTTTGAGTTTCGGCCCGGACGGTGTGCCCCGAGAGCGTATTCGCGCAGAAACCGCGCTGTTGGGTAACGGGGAATGGAGCCTCGATAGCGTGAAGATCTGGAGCCTTGAGATGGGCGGCAACCCCGAAGCCGATGCTCAGGTTGTGGAACAGATGATGCTGCCCTCTGCGCTGACACGGGACAGCATTATCGATAGTTTCGGCAAGCCTGAATATATCTCGCTCTGGGATCTGCCCAGGTTTATCCGGCAATTGGAACAAGCTGGCTTTTCCGCAAACCGCTACGCAGTTTGGTATCACATGGAATTGGCGCGGCCGATTTTTCTCGTGGCACTGCTTATGGTGGCCGCCGCTTTCACAATGCGGCATGTCCGGCTGGGGAATACCGGCCTGTCGGTCCTGACCGCTGTCATGCTGGGCTTTACACTGCACTACATCCGAAACTTCGCGCAGATCTTGGGAGAGAACGGGCAGATCCCGATCCTGCTGGCGGCATGGGCGCCGCCGGTGGCCTCGTTGATGCTGGCGATCGGTATCGTTTTGCATATGGAGGACGGGTGAGCCTGCGGTCTTGGATGGGAGTAATGGTGGCAGCCGCGCTGCTCGCGCCGGCAGGCGCGGCGTTTTCCCAACAGACGGATAGAGCGGGCGTGACCCTCGACAATGACACGCCAGAGGCAGCCATCCTGATCGCCGACGACGTGTTTTTGTCCGCCGGCGATACATTGGTGGCCTCCGGTCAGGTCGAGGCGCTTTTTGAAGGCCGCCGCCTGGAGTCGCAGGAAATTTCCTACGACCGGGCCACGGAAACGCTCAGCATCAAAGGACCTATCCGTTTGACCGAGGCGGATGGATCGATCGTTGTTCTCGCTGATAGCGCGGAACTTGATCGTGACATGACGAATGGCCTGATGCAGGGGGCTCGGCTCGTTTTTGACAGCCAGGTTCAGTTGGCCGCCGTTGAACTGGCGCGGGCAAACGGGCGCTACAACACGTTGCTCAAGGTCGCTGTTACGTCGTGCCGTATCTGCGCGAGCGATGATCCACCGCTTTGGCAGATCCGCGCGCGCCGGGTGGTTCACGACCAGCAAGAACAACAGCTCTACTTTGAAGATGCCCAGTTGCGCGTTCTGGGAGCACCGGTTCTTTACTTACCGCGCTTGCGCCTGCCCGATCCGACTCTGGAACGCGCGACGGGGTTTCTTGTGCCGACCTTGCGAAACTCATCGTTGTTGGGCTTTGGGATTGAAGTACCCTTCTTTATCGTAATCGGGGATGACAAGGACCTCACGCTGACGCCCTATATTGCGACCGAGACGCGGACGCTGCAGGCACGCTACCGCCAAGCCTTTCGCACCGGCCGTCTCTCTTTCGAGGGGGCCGTCAGCGATGATGATGTGGGCGCAGACAATCCGCGCGCATACCTCTTCGGTGAAGGTGAGTTTGGCCTGCCAGATGACTACTCCCTCAGCTTCAACATTGAAGCATCATCTGACAAAACATACCTACTGGATTACGGCTTTTCAGACAAAGACCGGCTGGAGAACCGGCTCGAAATAGAACGCGCGAGGCGCAACGAATATGTGCTGGGCGCATTGAGCATATTTCAATCCCTGCGTGACGACGAAAGCAATGCGACCCTGCCCGCCTTCGTCCTGAACGGCGAATATGAACGGCGGATACCGCTGAACATGGATCCGGGGGGCGAGTTCCGCCTCAACCTTCTCGCGCAAGGCCATGCGCGCACATCGAGTCTGACTTCTGATGGTCCGGATCTCGATCCCTTCGCGGATGGTCGTGACGTGGCCCGTTTTACCGTCGAGGCCGGCTACTTTCGGAACTGGGTGCTTAACCCAGGCATCTTAGCCCGGGTGCATCTGGGCCTCGCTGTTGATCACTTCGAGATCAATCAGGCGGGTGGGACCAGTGACTCCAGCGCCACCGAACCGGCCCCCATTGCATCGGTGGAGTTGCGCTGGCCTCTGCTCAAAACGACGGCGGCAGGCTCGCGTCACGTTTTGGAACCCGTGGCTATGTTCAACTGGGTCGGGGGCAGTAATGCCAAGGTGCCCAACGACAGCTCAACCCGCGTCGAATTCGATGAAGGCAACCTCTTTTCCACGTCGCGCTTCCCGGCTCCAGATCGGCGGGAACGCGGCTTCAGCGCAGCTTACGGACTTAACTGGACACGTTACGGCACAGATGGGTGGCAATCTTCATTCGCTGTTGGTCAAGTCATCCGGGACGAAAGACTGGACGACCCGTTCGGCGGCGCCGCGTTCACCGACAGCTCGGGACTACGCGACCGGTATTCGGATATACTTCTGGCCGGTCAGATCCGTTCGGCCTCGGGTCTGGCGCTGACCGCACGCGGGCTCTTTGATGATGGTTTTGCGACAACCAAGGCAGAGGCGCGCGCAAGCTGGCAAACTCCGAGCACACAGTTTGCGGCCACCTATATCTGGCTCCGAAATGACCCCGACGAGTTGCGCCCCACAAACATCTCCGAATGGGCCTTCGATGCATCCTACAGGGTTTCTCGGCACTGGACGGCTCAGGCCGACTGGCGTTATGACGTGGTCAGTGATGAAAATGTACAGGCTGGGATTGGTTTGAGTTATCAAAATGAATGTGTCGATATCACGCTATCGGCGTCGCGCCGGTTCACTTCGTCAACCGTGCTCGAACCCTCAACAGATATAAGTTTCACTGTTGGCCTGCGTGGTTTCACAACACGAACGCTAGACAAGAGTTACACGCGGACATGCAACTGACGACATCTCTCTTTCGCTACGCATCTGGGACGAAGCGCGTCCGCAAACCGTCGCGGATAGCGATCTTGGCAGGCTTGCTGGCCACTGGGCTGGCCGGTGGATTGGCTGGCGCAGCCTCTGCGCAGGCGCAAAACCCGTTTGCGACTGTCATCAAGGTGAATGATCTGGCGATAACCGGCTATGACATTGAACAACGCGCCCGATTGCTGGCATTCCTTCGCAGCCCGGGCAATCTGACCGAGGTGGCGCGCGAGCAGTTGATCGAGGACCGCCTCAAACTGGATGCGGCCGCGGCAGATGGCTTCTCTCTCGACGATGAGCAAATTACCTCGGGGATGGAAGAGTTTGCCGCACGGGGCAATTTGACGACAGAGCAATTCACTGCCGCTCTGACGCAGGCCGGCGTGGATTCCGAGACCTACCGCGAATTTGTCCGGGCCGGGCTGACATGGCGGGAATACTCGAATGCGCGTTTTGCAAATCGTGTGACCGTCAACGAAGAGGATCTGGATCGCGCCCTGCTCACTATTTCGGGCTCGCCGGGCGTCAGGGTTCTTTTGTCCGAGATTATCATCCCTGCGCCGCAACAATTGGCGCAAGAGGCGCAGGACCAAGCCAATCGGATCTCACAATTCACCACGCAGGAAGAATTTGCCAGCGCCGCGCGACAAGTGTCCGCCTCTCCAACCTCGGCAAATGGCGGTCAGATGAACTGGATGCCGATTACCGAATTGCCGGAGGCGTTGCGCGGCGTGATCCTCAGTCTTGCCCCAGGTGAAGTGAGCCAACCGCTTCCCTTGGAAGGTGCGATCGCCCTGTTCCAGCTCCGCGACATCGAAGAGCTGGACGTCCCAGAGCGGCGCTACGAAGAGATCGACTACGCTGCCTATTACATCGCGGGCGGGCGGACCGAGGCCAATCTCGCACGTGCCCGCCGGATCGACGCCGATACGGATCGCTGCGACGACCTTTACGGCGTGGCGCAGGACGAGCCGCCGGAAGTGCTCGAACGCGGCAGCAAGCCGCCGTCTGAAATTCCCACCGACATCGCCTTTGAGCTGTCCAAATTAGATCCGGGCGAGATTTCCACGGCACTGACCCGCGCCGATGGACAGACATTGGTGGTGCTGATGTTGTGCTCTCGCACACCGGCGCTGGAAGGAGACGGGCCAAGCCCCGAACAACTCACAGGCTTTATCCGCAACAGCCGGCTTGACTCGTTTGCCAATGGGTTACTGGAGCAACTGCGCGCCGAGGCCCGCATCGTGGAGCGCTGATGCCCGGGCATCCCGTCGCGCTGACCTGCGGAGAACCCGCCGGGATCGGTCCCGAAATTGCTGTGGCGGCGTGGCGCGCTCTACGACACGAGATGACGATTTTGTGGATCGGTGATCCGGGTCACCTTCCGCGCGGGACGTCGTTTGAGACAATCGAGAACCCGGCGGCGGCCGCGTCGGTCATGCCGCGCGCTCTGCCTGTCCTCATCCACCCGTTTAAGGGCCCTCGCACGCCCGGCAAACCCGATCCGCATCACGCCGCCAGCGTGATATCTGCCATCGAAACAGGAGTAGGTCTGGCACTTTCAGGAGAGGCTTGCGCAATCTGCACCCTGCCGATCCACAAGCAAGCTTTGCAAAGCGGAGCTGGTTTCAAGTTTCCGGGGCATACAGAGTTTCTGGGCGCATTGGCAGGAGGACTCCGTCCTGTGATGATGCTGGCGAGCGATACGCTCAAAGTCGTGCCGGTCACGATCCATGAGCAACTCAGCGCTGTACCGCAACGTCTGACACCCACGCTTTTGGAAAACACCATCACGATCACGCACAAGGCGCTGCGATCAGATTTCGGGATCGCTCAGCCACGGCTGGCTGTGGCGGGACTGAACCCGCATGCCGGTGAGGGCGGCAAAATGGGGCACGAGGAGATCGAGGTGATCACGCCGGTCCTCGAGCGTTTGCGTCGGATGGGCTTTGACATCATGGGACCAATGAGTGCCGATACGATGTTCCACGCCCCCGCGCGGGCGGCCTATGATGCGGCCATCTGCATGTATCACGATCAGGCACTGATCCCGATCAAAACGCTGGATTTCGACGGCGGCGTGAATGTGACCCTGGGGTTGCCCTTCATTCGAACCTCGCCCGATCACGGCACGGCCCTGGACATAGCCGGGCGCGGTTTGGCGCGACCAGACTCGACAATCGCCGCGCTACGAATGGCGGCTCGGTTGAGCGCAACCCGGCACCCCGCGGCGGCATGAGCGGCATCGACCACCTGCCCCCCCTACGTGACGTGATTGCCACATACGATCTGCGCGCAAAGAAATCCTTGGGACAAAACTTCTTGCTCGATCTCAACCTAACAGCAAAGATCGCACGCGAGGCCGGCGAGCTGAGGGACGCGGATGTGCTGGAAATTGGCCCCGGGCCGGGCGGGTTGACGCGCGGGTTGCTGGCCTCTGGCGCACGACGCGTCGTAGCCGTCGAAAAGGACAAAAGATGTCTGCCGGCTCTGGAGGAGATCGCCCGTGCATATCCCGGTCGACTGGACATCATCGAGGGTGACGCGCTGGCCCTTGATCTGGTCGCGCATTTGCGCCCACCGGTCAAGATTGTAGCCAACCTACCCTACAATGTTGGAACCGAGCTCTTGGTCCGTTGGTTGACCCCGCCGAACTGGCCACCCTTTTGGCAAAGCCTGACCCTGATGTTTCAACGCGAGGTGGCCGAACGCATCGTGGCCAAGCCCGGCAGCCGTGCCTATGGCCGCCTGGCCGTTCTGGCCGGATGGAAGACGAACGCCCGCATCGCGCTCGTCTTGCCGCCAGAAGCGTTCACACCGCCGCCCAAAGTTTCAAGCGCAGTTGTCCATCTGGTTGCGAAAAACAAGCCGCTCTACCCCGCCAATCCCGCTATATTGGAACACGCCGTCGCGCGCGCCTTCAATCAGCGGCGCAAGATGCTGCGGGCGGCCTTGCGCGGACTTCTCCCAAACATCGAAGACGTGCTTCATGACGCCGGAATAGAGCCAACGGAACGTGCGGAAAACGTATCAATCGAAGCTTTCTGCGCGCTCGCCCGGCGTGTTGAGGCCCATCGCTCAGACTAGCAGAGAGACCTACTACTCCGCCGCTTCCGGTGGTTTCGGTCCATCGGAGCTATCCGACGCCGACGCTTCGGAAACCGCACTTTCTTCAACTGGCGCAGGATCGACCTTTCTAGGTTTGCGCGCCCGTTTAGGCTTCGCCGGTTTCTCCACCTCTGATTGGGCCTCTTTATTTTCGGGAGTTTCAACCAGGCCGCTATCTTCTTCCTGAGCGCGAACTTCGACCATAGCCGGCTGTTCAGCGCTACCGGGATCAACAATCCCACCTGCGGCTTCGCGTTCCTGCCGTTGTGCGCGTTCCCGATCGCGCTCTGCCTGGCGCTCTCGATTTTGCCGCTCATGCTCTTCGCGCCGCGCGTCCTGTTCTTTCTGCGCGACGGTCAACAGACGAAGGTAATGTTCCGAATGTTGCTGAAAATTCTCCGTGGCGACGCGATCTCCGGATAGTTGCGCATCGCGGGCCAGTTGATTGTATTTATCGATTATCTGCTGCGGAGTACCCCGCACCTTTCCCTCAGGACCGGAACTGTCAAACACCCGGTTGACGACATTACCCATATTGGAACGGTTGCGGTTGCCTTTGTTCCGCGAACGTGACTTCGATGATCTCATAACTAAGTTTTTGGCCTTATTGTTGGCGCCTCAGATCCCGGGCCACCCATAGGGTCTTCAATCGGGGTCTTTTTCATGGCTTGGCAGCGCGCTGTGCCGAGAGTTTGGGGAAGGCTCATACGCGACTGTTCTCTCAGTAAGCATGCCAAGCTGCCCCGTACAAGGAAAAAGAAGCCCGTGCGTGCCAAAAAAGTCGGGATTCAGCGCTTTTTATGAGCAATTCAATCTAAACTTGCCTCGACGATCCGATCGCGACCATCGAGGTCGGACCGAATGTGCACACGGCGATATCCCGCATCTTCAAACATCCGGGCGACGCAGGGTCCTTGCTGCCATCCCACTTCGACCATCAAACGGCCTTGCGACAACAAAAACCCACGCGCCTGCGGAATAATTGCGCGATAGGCCGACAAACCGTCCTCTCCATCGGTCAGAGCCAGACGCGGCTCATACTCCAGTTCCGGCTCAAGCGCGTCCATTTCTTTCGCAGCAATATAGGGTGGATTGGAGACGATCAGATCAAATCGCCCTTCCACCTCTGCGAACCAATCGCTTTGCAGAAACATGGCGCGCGGCTCGATGCCCAGCATGGCCGCGTTCGTGGCGGCCACTTCCAGCGCCTCCGGCGAAAGATCTGTTCCGATCCCTGACGATCCCGGGCGCGCAGCCAGCAGCGACAGTAGAATACAGCCCGAACCGGTCCCAAGATCGAGCAAGTGTCTAAAAGGTCGCTCCAGCGCCGCGCGCACCAGGCACTCGGTTTCCGGCCTGGGATCCAGAACCGCCGGAGAGACGGAGAATGAGTGGTTGTAAAAGAGCCTGGACCCGGTGAGATGGGACAAAGGTTCTCGCGCCTGGCGCCGGTTGGCGAGTACCTCTGCCCGCACCCGCGAGGTCTGATCCACAGGCTCGTCGAGCATCAGCGTTAGTCGATCGGTGGGGATACGCAGGACCGCACCGACGATGGCGCGCGCATCACGCGCCGCCGTTTCGATACCCGCCTGTGTCAGCAGAGAAGTCAAATGAGCGAGCACATCGCGCAAGCGCGGGGTCAAGAGGACATCTCTGCCAGAGCCGCGGCCTGCGCGTCAGCCGTCAGGGCATCGATGATATCATCAAGATCGCCTTGCATGACCTGATCCAGCTTGTAGAGCGTCAGATTGATGCGATGATCCGTCATCCGGCTTTGCGGGAAATTATAGGTCCTGATCCTCTCGCTACGGTCTCCGCTGCCGACCTGCGCGGCGCGATCCGCCGATCTTGCATCATGCGCGCGCTGACGTTCGAGATCGTAGAGCCGTGTTTTCAGCACCTGCATCGCGATCTCGCGATTGCGGTGCTGGGATTTCTCAGAACTCGTGACAACCAGCCCCGTGGGCAAATGCGTGACGCGAACGGCGGAATCGGTCGTGTTGACGTGCTGCCCCCCCGCGCCAGAGGCGCGCATGGTATCGATCCGCAAATCACCCGGATCGATCTGGATATCCACATCTTCAGCTTCGGGCAGAACAGCGACGGTTGCCGCTGAGGTGTGAATACGCCCGCCGCTTTCGGTTTCCGGGACCCGTTGGACACGGTGCACACCGGATTCGTATTTAAGGCGGGCAAAGACATCATTGCCGCGTATATTCGCCACAACTTCCTTTATCCCCCCCAATTCGGTCTGCGCCTCTTCGATGACCTCAAACGTCCAGCCCCGCGTCTCGGCATAGCGCTGGTACATACGTAACAGATCGCCAGCGAAAAGAGCTGCCTCCTCGCCACCTGTCCCCGGTCGGATCTCGATGATCGCAGGGCGGGCATCCGCCTTGTCCTTGGGCAACAGCGCCAGCTGCAGGCGTGCCTCAAGATCCGGTTGGCGCGCTTCAAGCTGCGCCAATTCGTCGCCCGCGAGATCCTTCATTTCGGGATCTGATAGAAGTGCGCGTGTGCCATCGATATCAGCCAAAAGGCGATGATACTCGAGAATTTCGTCCACTACGGGACGCAATTCGGCGTATTCCCGGCCAAGCTGAGCGATATCGCCAGCCCCTTCCGCCATTTGTGCCTCGATGAACTCAAAGCGCGTTAAAATTTCTACCAATCTATCATTTGGGACCATAAAATCGGTGTTCCCCATTCCCATCACTTGGTCAAGCGCGAAGCACATGCTAACCTTCGCCTATGACTCGAGGCATTTTTTTACTCTTAATGCTGATACCTACAGCTTTGGGCGCTCAGCAGAAAACAACGGACTGTTACTGCACCGACAAAAGTGGCGCACGCATGGAATTGGGCGAAACGATCTGTCTGCATGTGGACGGGCGTCAGTTTATGGCACAATGCCAAATGTCGCTTAACAATCCGATGTGGCGCGAAGTCTCGCCGCAATGCCTGAATTCCTGAAGCGCGCTAGTTCGCAAGCGCCTTCAACCACGCGTCGAGACGCGCCGCGTTCACACCTAGATCTGACTGCCCAAATCGCAAACGCGCATACAGCACGATGTCATCCTCCGAACGCGCCACGGTTGTGTAATCGGGAAATCCCATCAGCGCGCTGCGTGTGACGTAGGTGATCATGCCCGCCTCGACGGATCCGGCAAGCACTGTCGTGCGGGGCGTGGCACGGGCAATCTCATCGATCGCAGACAGCGTGTCAGGAGCGGCCTCAATCCTGCGCAACGCGTACCCTGCCCCATTACCCTCCTCCAAACCATTGGGCACGCCATGCCAACGAGCTGGATCCGACGGGGCCAGCCGAACGTATCCCGCCATTGCCACAACGGCCAGCAGCCCCAGAACACTCAGAATAGTCAAAACGCGCATGGCTCCCATCCAGGCACTTGCCTAAATCAACTTGGTGTGACCGCGCGTCTAGTCCAGCCCCACAGGCAAATCAGCTCCATGAGAACATGCGCACCCGCCACCGCTGTAGCGCCTGTTGTGTCAAAGGGTGGCGACACCTCGACCATATCCCCGCCCACAAGGTTGATCCCGGCCAGGTCTCGCAAGATGGCGGCTGCCTGCCAACTCGCCAAACCGCCCCAGACCGGGGTGCCGGTGCCAGGCGCGAAAGCCGGGTCCAGGCAATCGATGTCGAAGGTCAGATAGACGGGATGATCCCCCACGAGATCGCGCAACCGTGCCGCCGTCTCGGCCGGGCGCGCCTCATGCACCTCCCGCGCCGTGATCGTCGTGATCCCTAACGTGTCTTCGTTATGGGTCCGAATACCGATCTGGGCCGAACGCGCAGGGTCAATCAGCCCCTCTTTTACAGCCTTGTAGAACATAGTTCCGTGGTCGATCCGCCCGTCGATATCATCGGCCCACGTGTCCGAATGGGCGTCAAATTGCAATAAGGCAAGGGGACCGTGCTTTTCGGCATAGGCGCGCAAAATCGGATAGGTGACAAAATGATCCCCACCGATCGCGAGGCTTGACGCACCGCTCTTGAGGATCGTGCGGATATGTTCGGTCAGCGCATCGGGAAAATCGGGAACCCGGGCATAGTCGAAGGCCACGTCGCCGTAGTCAACGAGCGCGAATTCCTCGAGCGGGCTGTAATCCGGCCAGTAAAGTGGTTTGTCAAAAGGCAAAAGTGCACTGGCTTCGCGCACGGCGCGTGGACCAAGTCGTGTGCCCGGACGGTTGGTCACCGCCTGATCAAAGGGCACGCCGGTAACTGCGATATCGACGCCAGCCAGATCCTTGGTATAGCGTCGGCGCAAGAAGGAGGTTGCCCCGGCAAAGGTTGCCTCATATCCTAACCCCTTGAGATCCTTGCGTGTGAAAGCGCCATCCACTTCGACCGCTGCGTCTTCCAAACCCATTGTCATACTCCTGTTCTGTCAGCTTTCCACGGGCTGCGCCGTCTCGACCAGACGTGCAAAAAACGACGCCCCCACCGGCGCTACATCATCGTTGAAATCAAATCCCGGATGATGAAGCGGCGGGCCCTCTCCCTGACCCAGAAACAAAAAAGCCCCTGGCGCGCGATCCAGCATGTAGGAAAAGTCTTCGCCGATCATCTCGCGTGGCATTGCCGTCGAGACGGCGCTCTCGCCCGCGATATCGCGGGCAACACCAGCCGCGAAATCGGTCTGCTCGGCGTCATTTACTGTCGCGGGATAGCTCGCCTCAATCTCACAAGTCGCCGCCACGTCATAGGCGGCCGCCTGTCCCGCCACAACGCTGTCTAACCTATGCGCCACAAGCGCGCGTGTTTGGCGCGTAAACGACCGGATTGTGCCATTGATATAGGCGGTTTCCGGGACAACATTTTCAGCCTGACCTGTATGAATCTGTGTGACCGAAATCACCAGATCATCGGCCGTATTGTGGTTACGGCTGATGATACTTTGAATCGCCTGAACAATCCCGCAGGCTGCAATCACGGGGTCGCGCACCTGATGCGGCATGGCCGCGTGCCCGCCCTGCCCCTCGATACGGATATGAAACGTGTCCGTCGCCGCCATGATCGGCCCGGGTGTCGTGGCGAATGATCCCGCTGTGAGATCGGGCTTTGTATGCAACGCAAAGACCCGAGTGATACTGTAACGTTCGAAAACACCGTCATTGACCATAATCTCCGCGCCGCCCGGCCCTTCCTCGGCGGGTTGAAAGATCAGCGCGACCCGACCGGAAAAATTGCGTGTCTCCGAAAGATACCGCGCTGCGCCGAGCAGCATGGTCGTGTGCCCGTCATGCCCGCAGGCATGCATAACGCCTGAAACCGTCGAGGCATGCGGGGCACCGGTTGTCTCTGAAATGGGCAACGCATCCATATCCGCGCGCAGCCCGATCGTTGGACCCGCACCCCGTCCCTCGATCAGAGCGACCAATCCAGTTTCAGCCAAGCCAACCTCAATCTGCTCCACGCCAAATTCTCGTAGCTTTCCTTCAACGAAACGCGCCGTTTCATGACATTCAAGCCCAAGCTCGGGATGTGCATGCAAGTGACGCCGCCAAGCCGCCATCTCATCGGCAAAACCGGCAATGCGATTGAGAACGGCCAAGGGGTGGACTCCTTATCGGGCACCGGTCCATAGCGGATATCACGCCAACTCAACGACAGAACGGAGCCGTGTGCAATGGCCGATCTGAAACATCCACCGCAGACGCAATCCGCAATCGAAAGGCTGCGCAAGATCATGCGCGATTTGCGCGATCCCGAGACCGGCTGCCCATGGGATATCGAGCAGGACTTTTCCACGATTGCCCCCTACACGATCGAGGAGGCCTATGAGGTCGCCGATGCGATCGAGCACGAGGCGTGGGACGACTTGCGTGACGAGTTGGGGGATTTGCTTTTGCAGACCGTCTTTCACGCCCAGATCGCAGAGGATCGCGGTCTGTTCACCTTTGATGACATCGCGATGGGTATTGCCGAGAAGATGATCGCGCGCCACCCGCATGTCTTTGGCGAGGAGAGCCGGGACAAATCCGCCGAGCAACAGACGCGCGACTGGGAAGCCGTCAAAGCCGCCGAACGGGCGGCGAAGGCGCAAACCGGTGTGCTTGATGGTGTGGCCGTGGGGCTTCCTGCGCTGCTGCGAGCGGTGAAACTGCAAAAGCGTGCCGCGCGTGTAGGCTTTGACTGGCCAGATACGCAGCAAGTTCTCGATAAAATTGTGGAAGAGGTAGGGGAACTGAAAGATGCCGCCGACAGGTTGGGCCCAGATGCCGTGGAAGATGAATTTGGCGATCTACTTTTCGTCATGGCCAACCTTGCCCGGCATCTGAAGGTCGACCCAGAACAAGCGCTGCGTCGTTCGAACGCAAAGTTCACGCGCCGGTTCAAATATATCGAAGACCGCTTGTCGTCAGATAACAGGCGACCCGAAGACAGCACGCTGGATGAAATGGATGCATTGTGGGACGACGCCAAAAGACGGGAGCGTTCCACGCAGAGCTGACTATGCTTGCTGTGCGGGCTCGTTTAGTTCGACACCGGCCTCCTGCGCGCCCGCTTCCACAGCCTGACGATACAGATGCCATGTTGCGTGGCCCAAAAGCGGAAGCACAACATAAAGGCCCAGAAATGCTGGCACAAACGCCAGAAAAGTCAGCCCCGCCACCAAAGCGCCCCAAGCCAGCATCGGGCCGGGATTATTCGAAACCGACTGGATAGAGGTCAGCATCGCCGTCACGAAATCGACCTCGCGATCCAGCAAGAGCGGCAGCGAAATCACAGTGATCATGAAAAGAACGAGAGCAAAAAGGGCACCGACAAGCGTGCCGAAGGCGAGCATCGAAAGACCTTGGGCTGTGAAATAGACATCGAGCGAACTGGAAATATTCGTCATCGTCGAAAAGCCCAGAAACAGCGCGAAAATCATATGCGCCACGAAAAACCAAAAGAGCAGCATGATGACGATGATGGCGCAGATCCAGGGGAGCTGACGGTGACGCTGGGTGGCTATAACGCCGAATATCTCACCTGCATCCAAAGCGTTGCCCTCTTCTAGACGGTGGCTGACCTCATATAACCCTACGGCGGCGAATGGCCCAATCAACGGAAACCCTGTCGCCGCAAGGACAAGCCAATAGCTCTGCCCGCTGACCCAGGTGATCCAAACCATCGCCCATCCGAAAAACACGTAAACGGATGCAAAAACAACGGCATATCCCGGAGCGCGACGCATGTCCCCTGCCCCGCGACGCAGGGCTTCCGTGATCATCTGCCAGGTGACTTTGCCCAGAGGCGGCACACCGAGTGGACGCTCTTCAATCATGTTATACTTTCTCGTCTCGCCAAAATCCTACCGCAAGTCGAGGTATCGCTAAAGCCAAATTTGCGAGCGTTCACGCGAGCAAAGCAGGCGGAACGCGTTGCGGCCACCGGGTTGCGTCATGATAAGCCTCGGCCAGATCCAGCAGCGCCACATCGCTGTGTGGGCGACCGATTAGCTGCAACCCCATGGGCAGACCCGCCTCACCAAACCCCGCCGGCACAGCCAATACAGGAAGGCCCAGCAAACTGGCCGGGATCGTGACCTCCATCCAGCGGTGGTAGGTGTCCATCTTTTCACCAGCAACAGTCTTTGGCCAGTCGAGGTTGCTGGGAAACGGCCAGCATTGTGCTGTGGGCAAAGCGAGCGCGTCATAGCCCTCAAAAAGCGTCATCGCCGCGCGCCACCAGTCGGCGCGGATCGCGCTTGCCCGATTGATATCTATACCTGAGAGGGCCAGCGTCTGGTCAACCTCCCAGATTGCTTCGGGTTTGAGCTGATCGGCCAGCTTGGGGTCGTCGCGCAACGGCTGAAGTGCGGCGGCAATCGCCAAACTGCGCAGCCGCGTCCAGCTCTGCCAAAGCGCATCTCGGTCAAAGGGTGGCGGCAGGGCATCGACCTGCGCACCGAGATCACCCAACACGCCGAGGGCAGTTTCGCATAGTTCCAGTATCCCCGACTCGAAGGGCCACGCCCCACCCCAATCAGACAGCCAGCCGATACGTGTGCCCCGCGCTTGCGCCTTGGGCAATCGGATTTGCGACAGCCCTGCCCCCGAAACATCCGCACCGACCAAAACCGTCAGTTGCAGCGCGAGGTCGGCGGGACTCCGCGCCATCGGTCCATTGGTCGACAGCCTGTGCAAGAAAGGATCGCCATTGGGATCACCCGGCACCTGCCCCCAGCTCGGACGCATACCATAGACGTTGTTCCAGCCCGCCGGGTTGCGCAGGCTGCCCATCATGTCGGAGCCATCCGCAATCGCCAGCATGCCGCAGGCCAGCGCCACCGCCGCGCCGCCGGATGAGCCGCCGCAGGTACGTGTCGAATGGTAGGGGTTGATCGTGATCCCATGAACAGGATTGTAGGTATTGCTGCCTAATCCAAATTCCGGCGTGTTGGTCTTGCCAATAATGAGCGCGCCCGCCGCTCTCAGTCGCGCGACATGTGGGCTGTCCTGCGCTGCGATCTGTCCGGCAAAGACCGGCGAGCCTTGGCTGGTCGGCAATCCTTTCGCATCAGCCAGATCCTTAATCGCGATGGGCAGACCGTGAAGAGGCCCCTGTGGTGCGCGCTTATCGGCGCTCGCCGCCTCGTCGAAAAGCTCTGCTTCAGGACGCAGCGACACGATCGCGTTGACCTTGTCATTGGTGGCTGCGATCTGCGCGAGCGTGGCCTCCATCAGGCGCTCCGCGCTGAGCCGACGATCCGAGATCGCCTTGGCCAGCGCAAAGGCATCAGGACCCTCCGCCGCGCCCGGCAAATAGGTCGCGATCGCGTCCTCAGCCGTCATCCTGAGCTTCGGCGCGTGACTTACCCGAGACGTCCATCGCCAGTGTCGCGGCCATGAATGGGTCAAGATCGCCATCGAGAACACCCTTGGTATCAGATGTCTCGTGTCCGGTGCGCAGATCCTTGACCATCTGGTAGGGCTGCAAGACATAGGACCGGATCTGGTTGCCCCAACCGGCATCGCCCTTGGCCTCATGCGCGGCGCTGATCTCCGCATTGCGCTTGTCGAGCTCGAGCTGGTAGAGCCGCGATTTCAAAGCTTTCATCGCGATATCGCGGTTCTGATGCTGGGATTTCTCAGAACTGGTCACAACGATCCCCGTGGGATGATGCGTAATGCGCACAGCGGAATCGGTTTTGTTGACGTGCTGCCCACCCGCGCCTGAGGCGCGAAACGTATCCACTCGTATATCGCTTGGATTGACGTCAATCTCGATATTGTCATCGACGACCGGATAGACCCAGACCGACGAGAAAGAGGTGTGACGTTTGGCAGCCGAGTCAAAGGGGGAGATCCGGACCAGTCGGTGCACCCCCGATTCCGATTTGAGCCAGCCATAGGCGTTGTGCCCTGAAATCTTGTAGGCGGCGGATTTGATCCCGGCCTCATCGCCCGCACTCTCCGATTGCAGCTCAACGGAATAGCCATGCTGTTCAGCCCATCGCACATACATCCGCGCCAGCATCGAGGCCCAGTCGCAGCTTTCAGTGCCACCGGCCCCAGCATTAATCTCCAGAAAGGTATCGTTGGTATCGGCCTCTCCGTCGAGCAGAGCCTCTAGCTCCTTCGCGGCAGCTTTCTTTGCCAGTCTTTTCAAATTGTCTTCGGCCTCGGTCACGACGTCTTGGTCGTCTTCCAGCTCACCCAGCTCAATCAGACCCGTCTGATCTTCGAGCTCATTGCGAATGCTGTCATGGGTCTCCATCGCATCCACCAAAGCTTGTCGTTCGCGCATCAATTTCTGTGCCTGAGCCGGATCGTCCCAGAGATTGGGATCCTCAACGCGCGCATTGAATTCTTCCAACCGGTGCGGCGCCGTCTCCCAATCCATACGCTGGCGCAAGAGCTCCAACGAATTCTCGATTTCAGTGGTCAGGGCCTGAATTTCGGCGCGCATGCCGGCGATCCTCTCGGTCTTATAAATGCGGGTGATAGCAAGGCCCTGACGACCCGGCAAGATAACAGAGCTGCAACCGGTTTGTCTCTACCATGCGCGGACCGCAGCGAAGGTCTGCAAA
>JBCCNY010000023.1:0-16271 GCA_039025595.1 Pseudomonadota bacterium
ACCAAGCGACCCAATCAGCCTCAGTCTTTCGTTGACAGCGTAATCCGTATCAATTTCTAATCCATAGGTTTCAACGCTTTCAGCATTGCTAATTATGCTTTGATCGCCCAATGGCGGTACTGGTACCGGCACCAGGAACTGGTAATCATCAAAATCGCTATAGAAAAGATTTGCTGCGATAAACAGACGATTATCGAGAAAACGGCCTCTGAGACCCAACTCGTAATTCCAGACGGTTTCGTCCTCAAACCGGAACAGAGGTTCGGGTAGAACGAAAAGACAGTTAAAGCAGGTGCCTACGCCGCCGGGATTGAAACCACGCGAGACCTGGAACGACATGCGCACGTCATCATTGAAATCGTAACCCACGCCGAATTTTGGTAGCCACGCTTCGAACGTCTCATCAAAACTCAAAGGACCAAGCCCTGCGGCCGGCGCGTTGGTGGTTCGTTGCTGCTCGTTTTCCTGATATCGAATACCGGCAGTAACATCAAAACCGTTTGCAAAACGGTACGTCGCTTCACCAAAGATACCGTAGCCTAATTTTTCATCGTCAATTACAAACAACTCACCAGGCGGAGAGCTTTCGTTGCTGTCTCTGATATAGAAACCAGCAAGTCCTGAGAATACGCCTCCTTCCGGCGCATAATTCAGAATCAACTCATTTATGACCTCTTCGCCTTCCAATGTTGCGACGGCTGGGTCTAACGGGCTGGCCGGAGTTGGGTTCGCGGTGACGCGTGCGGCTTCGAAATCGGTGAAAGTCAACTGGTTTCGAATAGAGAGACCGGCACCTAAATCGTATGAGAAATCATGGGTGAAAGTGAGTGACTCACCCTTAAATGCCGCGATGTACGGGGTCGGATTGTTTGAAACCAATGCGTTGAACGGCTCAATGACATTCTGGGATTGCGGCCGATTGAAGTCGGAGTAGGTGACGGTCAGCTTTGTGCTGAGTTCGGGCAAGCTGATGGGCTCCCACAACACCTTGAAGCGCGCGGTCATTTGCTCGCTGGCTTCGGCATCAGGGTTCAAGTTTCCAGAAGGGAAAGTTATATACCCATCTTGACTTTGCCTATCGAACGCAAAGCGGGCGGCAACGCTATCCGACAAGAGCGTGTTACCCATAAACGACAAGATGTAGCCACCACGACTTGCGACCTCAGCGCGGGCGGCGAATTCAGGTTCGAATACCGGGTCACGGGTTCTGATATTGAAGGCGCCTGCAATACTATTGGCACCCTGCGACGTCGTTTGAGGACCGCGGAAGACTTCAAGCGTGTCGACATCCCAGATTGACGTAGGCGAAAAAGAAAGTTCGTTAAAACTCAGCGGGCGTCCGTCCACTGTAAGCGTTGCCCGAGGCAACTGGCCCGTCACAGCGGCAAGGGCACCGCCAACCGGCCCGCCGGAAAGCTGGCCTCGAATGACCGGTGTGTTGTTGCTGATACCCAGTGTCGTGATATTCGCGGCATCCCCGATAACACGCTCAAATTCCGAATTTTGAAAGTTGTCTTCAAGCTCCTCAGCGTTATAAGCTCGCACTGAGGATGCGGTATTGAAAAGATCCCTTTCGACACGTTCCCCAGTCACGATCACCGTACCAAGATCGAACAAGTCGTCCTGCGCTACAATCCCGTTGAAATTCAGCGCGGGAAGCAGAACAGCGCCATCGCGGTCGAGAGACTGATAGGTGAGACCGGTTCCGTCCAGCAGTCGCAAAAGACCCTCTTTAGGCGTCATTACGCCGCTCACCTCAGAGCTGGTCTTGTCAATGACCAATTCTCTGGCTGCTGTCACTTGAAGGCCAGTTTCGTTGCCCAACTCGGCCAAAGCCGATGCCAGGCTCTGTGACGCAATTTGAATATTCTGTTTCTCTTCGGCATGCACAGAACCGACCGTGCATATTATCGTCAGAAAAATCGAGAAAGTCCTGTTCTTGTTGAGCCGCATTGGCACCTGTTCCCCTCGTCACGAATTCACGGATTTGCCCGTGTTCAAATTCTGAACGAGTGAGATGCCGAAAATTTAAGGGCAGCCTTGGAAAAAACTAATTACCACCGACAACCAAAGCGCCGATTGGATACGCGGGAAAGACACGGGCGCCGCGTGCGGCAGCGATAGCGCGTAACGCAGATCTTGGGTTCGTCAGGTTGACGCTGCCTGACACTTCTGATTGCGCAAGCGCCTCGTTGCTGATCACGACACTGCCAGGTATCCTGCGATCGATGATCGCGATTGCCTGACCAAGTGTCAGACCGTCCAGATCCAAAACATCACTGCGCCAAGTTGCAACCGCCTGCGTATTAAGGCTAGCAATCCTGCCCCCATCTCTTTCTGACCAAGAAAGGCGTTGGCCTTCAACCAGCGTCCAGGATTCATCGGCTCGTTCAACGATGACGCGGCCCTCTTCCATTGTCACAACTGTTTCATCATCAACGAAAGCGACCTCAAATGCCGTGCCGACGGCCTCAACGCTCATCTGTCCCGCTATGACGCGAAAGGGCCGTTGATCTGCGTTAACTTCAAAGAACACCGCGCCTTCCAAAACCTCGATCTGCCGTTCTGTTGGGCTGATTTGATCAACCAAACTGGTGCTCGCGTCTAAGATTGCTAAGTCGCCTGAGGTGAGCTCGAGTTGCTCCGTCGATCGACCTGACGCAACATCTGCCAGCCAGGCTGTACGAGCCTCGGGCCAAAGTAGATATCCGGCAAGTCCGGTGACAAGAAACGCGATCATCGGCAAGATCGGAGGTTTGCGCTTGGACCCGCCCCCCACCATCCAGGCTCTCTCGATGGTAGCCAACGCTTTCTCGGCATCGGGACCTTTTGAAAGAAACGCCACGCGGTCTTTTACTGCGGCTTGATCGTCGGGATCTTCACGCAATCTGACGAAGACGTCTGCCGCTTCGTTCAGCAAGGCATCTTCGTCTGAGTTAGGCATGGTTGTTCCTTAATGGGTCTTTTGGCAATTCGACACTTAAACGTTGACCAAGCCCGAAAATTAAGGGTGCATCACACCAAAAGATGTTTGGCTATATGTACAATTGCCTGTTGGACAAGCTGATGAGCACGTGGCACCGAAACATTTAGCCGCGCAGCGATCTCAGCAAGCTTGAGGCCCTGCACCCGACTCATTCGAAACGCCTCGACCGTGCGATCGGGTAGCTCTGATAACGCCCGCACAACACGGCCTAATTCCTGCCTGGCAATCAGAACACGCTCGCTGTCCGGCGAGGCCTCGATATGCATCGCGTGAACTGCAGCAACGCGCTTTTCGTGTTGCTGTCGACGATACCAATCAAGCGCGAGGTTTGAGACAATTTTCTTCAGGATGGGCCGCGCCTCGCGCGCCGGATAGTCCTGCTTGACCCAACGCAGCCAGCTATCCTGAACGAGGTCTTCTGCAACATGCGCATCGTAAACGATTGAACGAGCAAGCGATAATAAATCCTTGCGTTCCTTTAGATATACGTCGAGCCGATCGTTTGCGTCTTTGGTGGCCATAGGTGTACCGACGGTTAGGGCGTTGGCGTGAAAGTCGTTGGAGTGGCTACGGGGAGCACCGATTGCTGACGCCCAAACGATAGATTGCACAGCACTTTTTGCAACTTTGACCCGTTTAGGCCTGAAAACTACGATCCATCTTTCACGCTGCAGCAACAAAAGCAAAAGGAATTCACCAGCATCGGGTGCAGAAGAAGCTCTTTTTCTTGAGCAACCAACTTGCCCTTTTGCGCGCCATAAACAACCTCAACAACTTGTTTAGAAACGAGAAGGTAGGAACGTCTGCTTTGTCCGCTACTCGGAAACCAAGGGTTTACATATTGCCGCGTTTGCAAAGCGTGGCCACCTGCCGTGCTGCGAGACAACTGTCAGTTTCTGTCGGTTCTATTCCATATCAGGGAGCACGACACTCAAGTCATTTCCGGAATTGGCTCAACGAGATCGTTCAGCGTCAGTACAACCACGCTGCCGAGGTAGCTGCGGTTACAAAAAAGTACAACGAGCCAAAAAGTATGCGATGATGACAGAAAAATACTGCGAATGAGCTGTATTTCTTTCCGGCCCGATCATGGCGTTTGTCGAACAGGTCCATATTTATGGGCCGAAAGGGCCGCGTGTGTCTGAGAGAATTGATTTGGATGGCGCAGCGCATGCTAATGCAATTAGTCCGGGATCCGGGCCAACGGATCGGGACGGAAATTCGTCGCAGATGGGTCTTGCGACGGACACATAAAAGCTGCTTGCCGAGGGATCAGAAGAACGAGGTTTTGCCGCGCTTCGCATTGACAAACGGGGGTTTTATAGACGTTTGGACGCCATCGCCGACCTCAACGCGGTGAAGATCAAGGCCTATGCAGAAGATTCGCGTCCTTGGTAGAATCTAGCAGCAAATCTCGCGCCTTGTTTTGATTTGCCGGACATTCAGAAGGCGGATTGGTGGTCCTTGTCGCCGCTCAGTACCGACCCCATAGCCTGTGCAGCCTTGATTTTTGGCAGCACCGGGGAGGCCGGTTGGACGTTAATGATCTAGCAGTTAGAGGCCAATCTGGCCAAGAGCCCCTTGATGAAGGAATTGAAGACGGTCGTTGCTGATCTGGAAGTCAGCAAGGCAAGCGATCCGTACATGCTTATACCAGTTTTTCGCGCGCTCTTCCCAAAAGGTCTTCAGCGTCACATGATTGACTTGTTTGTCCAGCGACCGTCAGACCATCGCGCACGAATGGCGTCGGCTCGTGCTGACTATTCAAGCGGACCAGAAGATACAAGCTGGTACGAACGACGCTGACTTACTCGAAGCCGCCGTGCAGTAGGCTACACGTCTCGACCTAACCGGCTGGCTACATATGTTGAAATTGTCCGTCCCCGACGATCCTCTTGCTAGCTGCAGATTTACCGAACTGCCGCTAAGTCCTTTGCTCCTGTCCAGCATCGCGAGTTTCCAGAGGGAAAATCTGTATTATGGAATTGGGCTAGTTACACTTAATTGGTTCCGTACTGCAGGAATGTCTGTTGTTGGTCTAATCCGATGAAATGACATCGCGCTTGTTTCGGGGTGGCAAACCAGTTTTCATGAACCAAGTTCAAGCGGGAGATCATCGAGGTGTTTTCGGGATACCTGCAGGGCAATTCCGCAACATGACGCGTGTGATAGCTAGAACAGATCTTGCTGGCGTCACACATTGCTTTTCGAGTGGAAAGCGGTCAATCGCTGTAGCAAGGAATTTCTGATATTTGACTGCCAGGATGAATGCTCAGACAGTTTCAGCCGATGCCGACAAAAACGTATCAAAATTATGGTACCGCGCAGCATTCCAGAAACGTGAAGTGTCTCTACACAGCTTCCAAGCTTCGGTTAACGATGAGGAACGCGAAAGCTACCGCAAAAAAGCAAGAGATCAGGATTGCGCATGCCGAAACGCCCCACCCCGCATCGGCGAGAAATGTGACTGTTACGATTCCGCCCAGTCGCGCTACGGTGATATCCAAACTGGTTGCAAGAGCCGTCAGGCCTTTGGGCGCAAATCGCAGTACCAATTGCGTTGATGGAGCGTTGCTACAAGCCAGCCCGCAACCGACCAAGCATGCAGACGCGATCAACAAAAGCTCGTTACCGGTGAGCGCAAGGATGAGACCGAGCGCAATTAGGACTGGCGCGGCAACCATGATGGGCCGAAGGCCGTTACTATCGACCCAATTTCGCAGAAGCGCGCTTAGCGTTGAGAAAGACAACCAAAGCACCGACATGACGACGCCGATGCTGGCAGTATCTCTACCGGCTTCCGCCAGCCAAAGCGGCACGCGGAACAGAAAGTAAGTAATAGCTCCGTAGGTGGTGAAGACATATGCCAGCGTTAGCCATAATTCTTGCGACCCAAAAAGCGCATTGTAGCTGCTTTTCCTACCGTCTGATGCAGACGCTCTCGTACGGGTTGGAGTGGTTGTCAACGAAAACAACGAAAAGGCCGCAACCAACGCAATGAGCAGGAAGGCCAAGCTCCAGTTTTCATCGTCCAGAAAGAAGCCATAGACCAGTGGGGCAAACGCGGCGACGTAGCCAGCCGTACTGCCCCAGAGAATGAGCGTTCGGCCGGGTCTGTCGGGCGTAGCTTGGGTCAGCAGAACCGGTATGAGCGGCGAGAACAAGCCAGCCCCGAAGCCTTGGCACACGCGGCCGAGCGTCAATACCGAGTTGCTGGTTGCCACGTAGATCAGCGCCGTGCCCGCGAGGAAGAACAACACGCCAAAGCCAAAAACTTTAGAAGACTTGAAGCTGTCACCGCCAGCAGCGCATGCAAGGATACCGACCGCCATAGCAATGCTGTAGGCATTGAATACCCATGCCAATTCTCCGAGCGAGAGTCCGAAGTCCGCCTGAATTGACGGTAGTAGGACGGGTACGAGAGTGAGTTCCAAGAAGAAGGCAATCTGAATTGAAGCGGGCCCCAGAATGGCTATGCGCGATGCCAACTTTGTTGTATCTGGCCGGGTGAGATCTTCATGTGAGGAAGGCAGTGACATCAAATTTTTCAGTCATTTATGACAGTCTCGGCTACGCTCATTTCGTCATTCGGCGCGAGCCCATTGGTGGGATGCAGGGAACGTCCACGGGAACTGACCCGCGGTGGGGCCAATGCACAGAGTGCCGCCAAATCATCTGAGCTCATCCAGATGAGGTGATCTTCGTCCGTGATCTGTTGGTCAGGCCCGATCCACTTACCCGGCTCGCAATGAACGTAGCCGTAACGCAAATGCGCGCCTTTGGCGGCAAGTTTCCTCGGCACGAGGGCGAAAATGAAGGAAGGGTCCCAGACCAAAGCCAATTCAAGAAGGACGCGCGATAGGACAGCCGTGGCGCCAAAGCTTCGCGGGCCTGCTAATCCTTCAGAACGGAGCCAAAAGTCACCGTGATAACCAACTCTCCCGGTGATCATCTCAAGCGCTCTGGGTCCGACAAACGTCGTTTTGTCAGGATCTGGCGTCGAATCTGGCGTGATGTATTTGTGTCGGTGGAGCTTAAGGTGCTCATCGAGCGAAACATCTTGCAAGTCGAGGAGGCGTAATGCCTGAGTGTGGATCAGATCGCCTCCTGGCTCGAACGCACACACCCAAAAACCGTTGGTGCGGTCGATGTAAGAACTCTTGATGTCGAACATCGGGAAGATCGGGTTGCGCTTTTGATATTGCGCGCGATGGTGGCAGTACTTTTGGAAGTCATCACCAACCTCCACGCGAATTCCCGCCTCCTCGAGATCGCTGAGCAAACTTGCAAATCGCGTAACGGTTTCAAAAAGTCGATGTGGCCCAATTCTCATCTGCACTGCCCCCTCATAAACCCGGCGAACCTGGCCGCCAGTGATCATTTGGCAGTGATTGGTTAACGAAGTCTTGCGCTGCGCCAGTTTGATGGTTGATCGAGACACGAAAGTCGTTCAACAGCGGTTCCTTGCTGTCGCCCGGCTGTTGAGACTGCGGTGGTAGGTTTCGCTTAGGCATTTCTCGGCAGCTTTCATGCAGAAATCGACAGCGCGGTCGACGCAAACCTTCATGCTGAGTCCGCCATGCTAATGAGCCTGGACCCTCACGCGGTAAGTTAGTTTTCTCGCGGTGATATAGAGAAAGTTTTAAGTAAGTCCCAATTGGATGCCCTAATTTTGCCGAACCATGCAGGCATAGAGATGCCGAAGCAAAAGGTGCGGCATGACTTACGATAATGACCTATCGTCCATTGCGGGAATCTCGTATCCACCTTCGGGTGCAGTGAACACCCTCACGGGTACGCCTGTGAACGGGCCGGGCGGCAGGTGGGTGCCGTGCGCAACAGTCTTGAAAGGCGGCGCGTATGTTGCGTGTCTCTATGAGGTCGGCGCGGGCCGCCGACAGGTATGTGGCGACGTGACACCTCGTGCTTCGGAACAGGAAGCGCTGATGCGGGCCACTGATCTTGCCGCAATTGCCGCAGCATGAGTTCGTGCCAAGCACCCCTTGAGAGATGGCGAGAGATTTCAGTTTTGTACTTGGTCGCGAGTCACCTCTGTTCGTAAGATGGGAAACTCGTCCAGACATATGAAGCTGCCTTAGGCCAAAGCATGCCACCAGTCTCAGTCAGGAGGTCTTTGAGGTCTTCTGCGCTCATCGGACGACCAAAGAAGTAACCTTGCAGGTAGTCGCAACCCAATTCGCTGACGACGCGAGCGTGATCTTCTGTTTCGACACCCTCTGCGACGATGCTCATCCCGAGGCTTTTTCCGATTCCGACGATCGAGGCTACAAGGGGATACTTACTGCGATCATCAACGATCGGTTGTATGAAAGAGCGGTCTATCTTCAAAATTGACGGTCTGATCTCCAACAAACCGCTCACTGACGCATGGCCTGTTCCGAAATCATCCAGCGCGATCTTAACGCCGATCTCGTTGAGCTCATCAATGGTCCAGCGGATCATGTCGCCCAATCGGTCAAGGTAAACGGATTCGAGGATTTCAATCGTTAAACGATCCGGTGAAATACCAGAGCTTCTGATGTCATGAATGAAAGTCGGATCCATGAGGCGAGCCGCAGACACATTGATTGCTGCACGAGGCAAGTCGACACCTGCTTCGTCAAAGGTCGACATGGCTGATTTAAGTCCTGCAAAAACGATCTCATCAACCTGCTTCAGTATTCCGACGTTCGCTGCAGTTTCCAGAAAATCCGCTGGAGGCAGAATACCCTTTGTCGGATGTACCCATCTGACCAAGGTCTCAGCAGAGGCTATTTTACCCGTTCTAGCATCAATAAGTGGTTGAAAATATGGGATGAACTCTCGTCTTTCACATGCCAGAAAGAGGTCTGAAGCCAACTGCTTCTTGGCAATCGATTTTATGTGCATCTGTTCGGTAAAAAATGACCACCGTCCTTTGCCTTGTGCTTTCGCGTGATATAGCGCCTCGTCGGCATGAGCGACGATCCGTTCTGGATCCTCCGTAGTTTTCTTAGCAATGGCCACACCGATGCTGGTGCTACAGGACGTGGATTTGCCGTCACATAGAAACGGTGCCTGTATTTGCTGCACGATCCTATCGGCAAGACCGCTGATATCCAGGGCACTTGATCCCAACGGTCGCAAGATCGCGAATTCGTCACCGCCAAAACGCGCCACCAAATCTGTATCTTCAGTGACTTCTCGCAAGATATCCGCCACAGAAACGAGCAAATGATCGCCAGCCTCGTGGCCAAGTGTGTCATTGACGAACTTGAAACGGTCAAGATCTATGTAAAGAACAGCGAATTCCCGACCTTCCTTCTTGAGCCGGTTGATCCATGTTTTCACTTCAACTTCGAAATGTCGGCGGTTGGATAGCCCAGTCAGAGCGTCTTCGTTAGCATTCTTGGTGACGGATTTCGCCAGTTTGTGGAGTCTCGCATTTTCAGCTTCCAGAGAGTGAATTTTCGACAGGACATGCATACCGTCATCGGTGGTCGCGGGATGCTCCGTTTCGTGTACATCGCGGGACGTTCCCGCGTCGCGCTTTCCAAGATCTATGATTGAACAGAGCCACCAGTGATCTCCTGTCGCGGGGTCGGTTAAATGTGTCCACCTCATGCGTTGGAAATAGGTTTCCCCACATTTACGATTGTTAGTGGCCTCAGTCTGGAAGTTCTCCCAATTCATTAGTTTTTCAATGATAAATAGGTGAACGCCATGCTCAAGGTCGGCGCCGATGAGAATGGTACCGCGCTGCTCTACAGCTTCACTGAAACTATATCCCGTTACCTTGGTGAATGCTTTGTTGCACCATCTAATCTTCATGATCGCGCCATCATCGGGTGACGCGAGCGCCAGCGCCAGGCCTTCAGTACGCTTGTCGCTGATCTGTTTGAGTATCGCTGCGGGGACCATGTGACATGCTTCTTGCCTTGTGCGGCTGACATAAAGCAGGCGAAAAGCCAAACCATTAACCTGAAAGACAAAAGCTGCAGCTCTTTAGTGAAAAATTGAAATGGTCTTGACCGCCGTCACCTCCACTTTCCGGCATCAACCCACTTGCAATATTGAAGATTCTGTTTTTCCACCCGGATTTTAGTCTGTTGTCCAGGACGCTTTTTCACTGAACGAACAAACATCAGCGCAAAAGGACCTACGGCAGACGATGTCTCCTTTGGGCCGCAGCTTGTGATTGCGGGGGCTTGTTTTGGGTCGAGAAATGCGGCGCTGTGCCGGAGGCATTAGAGTTGCTCATTTTGGTTGCAATCACTAATCCAGTATTGTGCGTCAACGGATCTAACGTGGGCTGCAATTCTCGATAGAGCGTCTCTCCATTTCTCAGCGCTATGGTTCAAAATCTCAAGCTAACAACCCCATTCCGACGGATAGGATAGACCTGATAGTGCCACGCTGTCGTCTTAGCTGGAGTTCCTCAATCTTTGGCTTACTCGATGGTCTCTGCGACCGCGAAGCGCCGGAAAGCATATTGCAGGGCGACCAATGTCAGGAATCCGATCAACGTCAGTGTTAGCCAGCTTGCAAACCCAGGCAGGACCAATGTGGTTCCCGTCATCTTAAATGTGACCAGCCCCACCGCACCCGATGCTGCCATAGCAGCGAAAACGATAATCGTTTTCGCGATAAATTCGACGATTGCGCGACCAAGAAATTCGAAGTCGGCCCGTCCCATAGCAACGAGCTTGATCGGAAAGAGAAGATGTACCGTGTTCTCGACTGCATAGATAAGCAACGTCAAAGGAAGCGCAAAAGCAGCTAACGCTAGAGCAACTTGTGTCGTGACACTGTTCTCAAAGACGAGCGCGCTGGCAATAATTGTCAAAGCGATGACATAGGCGAGAAGCACCTGAACAACGAGTTGGCCTGCGCAAATGCGCCACGGTGCTATGGGCAGTGTCTTGTAGATTTCCATCCGGCTCAGGTCACCGCGAAAGTCACAGACCAGATTGCGAGGTAGGATGAATGCGAAGAAGACATAGATAATCATCACAGTATATGCGTCCGTAACAGGCGCACCGAGCGCTAAGGAAATCGGCGCAATGCAGGCTGCGAGGCCGGTAAATATGATGATAATTTTGAACGAATTCCGCAACGCGTTGAGGGCCTGTCGCCAGGCAATGGGGCCCAAGCCGCCTACGATTGGTGCACGACGGATCGAGCGCACCTCTGTCCGCTCTGTAGCGAAGAAAGATCCACCTTGTTTGATGCGCTCCCATCGGTTGCTGAGCCGGGCGTTTTCCGCGAGCGAACGGTCGGTCGTGCGCTCGTCGAGGATGATGGCAGCGCGCAACAACGCCACATTGATGATGACCGCGATGAGCGCCCAAAGAGCAAGCTGTGAGATCGATGTCGCCACGAAAAGTTCAGCAAACACAATGTAGGGGATCAAAACTATGGTTCCGAGCCACGAGTGTCGAAACTCTGACAAAAGGTCGAAAATACCCCGGTCGGGTGCAGCCCATGCGAAAACCACGGCTACCGCTGCAACTGCACCAAGCAATGCAATAACTGGCCATTTTACCTTGGCGAGCCGAGTACCGTCGAGCGCGTGCCCACTCATACTGATAACCGCACTGTTCAACTGAACGAACACAAGCGTAAGAAGTGAGGCCATGAAGACAGAAAGAGCCGATCCGGTTTGCGGCGGCGCAATGATCGTGATGAATGCGCTCGTCAAAGCGACGCCAGCGACATAGGCGCCAAATTTATAGACGATGAGATCCCGGCGGCGGAACGGCCCGGTAAAAAGGAAATTGATCTCATTCGGTGAAAAATGAAACGTAGGGCCAGTCGTCATCACGACTGTGAGTAGCGACAGCCCGAGCATGCTGAGCGGCATAAAAGTCATGATCTGCTCACCAAAGGCTTGCCGGTCCAAAACCGCCGATCCGAAGAGGCCCGCTCCCGCGGAACTGTTTGACGCGATCAAAAACCAAACGATTGCCCCGAAAGCGAGAGAGAACAGCAGGCCGCGCACGCTTGCCAATTGAAGCAAGCGCTGGCGCAAACCGCCACGCAGTCGCAATATGAGAAGTTGGCGAAGTGCAGGATCCATCTCTTAGGCCGCCGCCGTCTCTGAGGTCTGTTCCTGAGCTTGCGTGATTGAGAAATACACTTCTTCAAGTGCGGACGTGCTGTCCGAATGGCCGACCTCACTCAGCAGGTCTTCCATGGTTCCAAATCGGCGGCACTCGCCGAGGTTCAGCACCATGATGTGGGTACACAAATTCTCAAAGAGGCTCAAAAGGTGCGAGCTTATGATAATGGCCGCGCCAGCCTGCGCGCGTTCGCGGATGGCTTGTTGGATCCCCCGGATACCTTGGGGGTCCAGTCCCGTCAGGGGTTCATCGAACAGGATCACTTTGGGGTCGTGCAGAAAGGCGCAGGCGATCGCCACCTTTTGGCGCATACCGCGTGACAAGTTATGGACGAGCGTATCGCGCTTATGTGTGAGCTCGAATGACGTCAAGAGCGCTTCGGCATCCTTTTCGAAGTCTGCGAGCCTGTACGCCGCTGCCGTGAATGCCAGATGTTCCCAAACCGTCATGGTGTCAAATAGCCGTGGATCATCAGGAATATAGCCGAGGTTCCTTTTGGCTGCGATGGGCTCCTCGACAACGTTGTGGCCAGCAACCAAGAGGCTCCCTGAGCTGGGCGGGATAATTCCGCACAACGTACGCAGGGTCGTTGTCTTGCCCGCCCCATTCGGCCCCAGCAATCCAAGAATTTGGCCTGGTTCAACCGAAAAACTTAGTTTCTTAACGGCCGTGAAGCCTTTGTACTGCTTGCTGAAGTTCGTGACTTTAATCATGTGCTCTGCGCTCAACGCTTTTCGGTTTTTCGACAACTTAGCGTGCTGGCATGCTCTCCAACACATCCCACGCCATCAGGGACTTGCACCGATTCATGTCAAATCTAAGTTCAAAACCGTTCTTCCAGACGACTACTGTGTCCGGATCGGAGCGAAACACTACAAATACCAGGTGGGCGGCTCTGTTGTGTTAGTTGACCCCCACCTTAAGACGGTCGGCTAGACAACATGTCGACACTGCAATCGAACGCTACGTGGCACCCTGTTCCCAATATTCGGCATGATCATGAGTGGTAGGCATTGTAGCTCCAGAGAATTCCAGTGTTGCAACGGAATACCACCCGGAACTGTAGAATATGCTTTCCTGAAAAGAACTTGTGGTGCGGACGAGGCCAATGTCTGTTTCGCTGGCGGCGAACGCAGCATCCGCCGCAGTGGTTTAAGGTCGGCTCTGGGCTGTCTTTGTTTGGAAACCCATCAAAGCCTACCCGCTCCTTGTCGGAATTCTAGTTTTGAACCGCGGTTCCGGAACAGCGCTCCGAAGACAGTCTGCAAAGGCGGAGACACGTCTTGGGCGTAGCTTTCCGGGAGGGAACATCATCTGCAGAGGGTTGGGAGGCGGGAGATGCTCTTCAAGGAACGAAACTAGGTTTTCCGAGCGGACATCCTCACGGACATCCAGCTCTGACTTCAAGACTATGCCATGTCCTGCCATGGCCCAGGATCGGATCAACCACCCATCGTTGACGACCCTGCTGCCGCGTACGGTCACCTGGTTTCTGTTCACTCCTGAGCCGAATTCCCAGACATTATCGAGCGTCTCTCCAAATCGCATGACCAGGCAGTTGTGATCTGCAAGGTCTTCCGGTCTTTTCGGTGTTCCATGCTTTTGAAGATAGCTGGGTGCGGCACAAACGAGACGCTGGTAGCTTCCCAGGCTGCGCACTCGAAGCGTTGAGTCTGTCACGCCGCCGAAGCGCACAGCCAGATCAAATCCCTGCCCCACAAGATCAACATATCCATCCGACAAAGATAACTCGATAGATACCGCTGGATGTTCCTCCGTGAAGCTCGAGATGGCCTCTGAGACAATACTACGCCCAATATCGATGGGCGCAGAGATACGGATTGGTCCAGACAGAGTGTCTGCTCCATGCCGAATGCGTGCGTCCAAGTCTGAGACTTCACTTAGAACGATCTTTGCGCCGTCAATCAGGACGCGCCCTTCCTCCGTAAGGCTGATGGAGCGTGTGGTCCGATTGAATAAAACTACGCCGTAGTGCGTCTCCAGTGCTGCAAGACGCTCGGAAACTGTTGTCGTGGACATGCCGGTTTCACGGGCGGCGGCAACAAGGCTTCCTTTCTCGGCAATGGTCAAAAACAGGTGGAGATTATCAAGAAGCATTCGCCGCCCCTACCGGATTATGTTTTCGGCTAGCGGATGTTTATCCTGATTTTTCGTTCTCGTAAATTCGGTAGGTGGATTACAAATCGAGGAGACCTCCCATGGCCAAGCTGACCATCGTCGCCAACATCAAAGCCAACCCTAGCAAGATCGACTTTGTGAAGGCAGAGCTTCTCAAGCTCATTGACATCACTCGGGCCGAAGAAGGTTGCATCAACTACGACCTTCACCAGGACAACGAAAACCCCGCGCATTTCCTCTTCTATGAGAACTGGGAAAGCCGCGAGTTGTGGCAGACCCACATGGGCGCGCCTCACCTGGCCGCGTACATGGAAGCGACTGAAGGCGCCGTCGAAGAGTTCACGCTCAATGAGATGAGCGTCATCGGCTGATCATCAAACCAAGGGAGCACGCCATGAAAGCTGTTGGATACACCGCAACGGGCCCTATCGATCGACCGGATGCGTTGATCGACTTTGAGACTGAGATACCTACTGCGACCGGCCACGACCTGTTGGTGAGGGTGGACGCGATTTCGGTCAACCCAGTAGACACAAAAATCCGGCAGCGGCGCGCTCCCACCGATGGGACGCCTGATATCTTAGGTTGGGATGCCGCAGGTGAGGTCGTTGGCCGTGGTGAGGCCGTCATAGATTTCTCAGTCGGAGACCGAACTTACTATGCTGGTGCAGTGAACCGGCCTGGAACTAATTCGGAATATCATCTCGTAGACGCACGAATCGTGGGCAAAGCGCCGACGACAATCTCGATCCCTGCGGCGGCAGCGATGCCGCTCACAACGCTTACCGCGTATGAGATGCTGTTTGACAGGCTGCGGATCGACAATCCAATCCCCGGAGGCAAGAATACGTTGCTGGTGATTGGTGGCGCAGGCGGCGTCGGGTCCATTACGATCCAACTCGCCCGGGTCCTGTCTGATGTAACGATCATCGCGACCGCGTCCCGTCCGGAGACCAAAGCATGGGTCGCAGAATTGGGCGCTCATCACGTCGTCAACCATGCTGAACCGCTTGACGCGCAGATTGAAGCCCTCGGCATCGGCAGTGTCGATTTCGTTTACTCAACGACACATTCGCATCTATACTACGAGGAAGTCGCCGGGATCATGACGCCTCAAGGCCGATACGGGTTGATCGACGACCCGGAGGCATTCGACATCATGCCTTTCAAATCCAAGGCCATCTCGGTCCACTGGGAGTTCATGTTCACACGCCCAATGTTCGAAACCACCGACATTCAACGACAAGGCGACATCTTGAACGAGGTCGCCGCATTGATCGACACAGGCAAGGTAAAATCCACGGTTGCCGAGAGTTTTGGCACCATAAACGCGGCCAACTTGATCAAGGCCCACGCATTGCTTGAGAGTGGCAAGTCGAAGGGCAAGATCGTGCTGGAGGGGTTCTGAGATGCCTATCCGGCGTCTGGATCATGTAAACGTTGTAACAGCCAAGCTAGACGAGATGGTCGCCTGGTACGAAGCGATACTCGGGTTGCGATCTGGTTCCCGCCCTGACTTTTCCTTCGGTGGAGCATGGCTCTACGCAGGAGAGGCACCGGTTGTTCATTTGGTCGAAAATATTGACGAAGCACGTACGGGATCTGAAGCAAGCCTGAAGCTTGAGCACTTCGCATTCTCGGCCACCGGTGCGTCGGCATTCGAACGGAAGCTCGAAGAATACGGCGATCCGTTCAACAAAATCGAGGTTCGCGATGCGGGATTGATCCAGTTTCACCTTTCAGATCCGGATGGGAACCATGTGCATGTCGATTTCGACATAGACGAATAGCGGAGCCTAGAAATTGCCAGACGATGCAAAATACCTGAAGATCATCGAACAGCGGCTTTTGTGGCTCAGCCACTGGATGATCCACAACGCCAACCAAATCCGGCCTAAGGCGGACGGGATCAAGGTCGGCGGGCACCAGGCGTCCTCGGCATCCATGGTCTCGATCATGACCGCGCTCTACTTCTCGACGCTGCGGCCTGAGGACCGAGTGGCGGTCAAACCCCATGCCTCCCCGATCTACCACGCCATGCATTA
>JBCCNY010000024.1:0-16114 GCA_039025595.1 Pseudomonadota bacterium
CCGGACACAATCCACAAAAGGGCAAGACTACCGATTGTAAACAGCAGTTATTGTGGTTGAGGCGAGGCTGTTTGCCTTGACCATGAAGCCCGCCAGCGCGTTGCTGACAGTGTTGTCGATCTCCAAGGTGGTGCCAAGCGCATGCACAGTGAACTGATAGCGGTGCACTTCTCCCGGCGGTGGGCAGGCGCCCCCAAAGCCCGGCGCGCCATAGTCATTGGTAAGTTCTACAGTGCCTTTGGGCACAGCCGCGCCAGACGCCAAGGCGGTCACATCTGCCGGTATGTTGAAAGCAAACCAGTGCCACCATCCTGAACCTGTCGGGGCGTCCGGGTCATACACCGTCACGGCGAAACTCTCCGTGCCCTCGGGCGCGCCTGTCCACGCCAAATCAGGGGCAGTGTTGCCGCCTTCGCAGCCGAACCCCTGGAATACCTGCGCGCTGTCTAACTGCTGGCCTTCGGCAATGGTATCGCTTGTCAGTTGAAACTCACTGGCGGTCGCCGAAGTCGTGAGGCCGGTCACTAGGGACACGATGAAGAGAGAGATGCGAAACATGGCTGTTCCTTTCGTTGAAAGTGTTTGGTGGATTTTCAATTTCGGCGTCACGCCGATTTCGGTATTTGCGTCTGCCGCTCACCTGAGAGCAGCGCGCCCCCGCCCGGGGCCACCGCATGCAGATCAAGGCTTTGCAAAATCTTGCGCGTTGTCGCAACCGCAGCGGATAACGTGGGCAGACCGGCGACGCGTTCTATCAACTCAATAGCGGGCAAGGACGGCATCTGCACACAGGCTGAGGCGACAATGGCATCAACACCACTCAGGCTCAGCTTTCGCCAGAGTTCCGCGGGAGCGGTCGGGTCCTGATTGGCAACTTCGAGGTTATCGGCGATTTCGAGCGCCAAGAAGTCATGCACTTCGATGCCTTCATTCTCGATGTAATCGACAACCAGTTTGGTCAGCGGCTTCATGTAGGGACAGATGATGGCCACCTTTTTGAAGCCCATATCTCTCAAACCGTCCACCAGAGCGCCGGCCGAATTCAGAACCGGTGTGGGGCAGCCATTTTCGACCGTGGCTTGGTACAGTTTTTCTGAAGAGGCGCGGTGATATCCCAGACCCATCGACATGATCGCGACCAGACAGGCATAGGCCTGCACCTCGACAGCCGCATCTGAGAGCTCGGTCGCGCAGCGAACGCTGTCGGCATCCATCGCTTCCAATTCTTCCTTGACCACCGATTTCATCCGCATCCGCGAGGAGTGAAAAGTGAAACGATCGGGCAAAATTCGCTCCCGCGCCTTCAGGAGCGCTGGAATTTCTGTTTCCATGGTGACATTGGAGCTGGGCACAATCAGCCCGACACGGCGGTAGGGTACGGGTTTGGTCATGACAAATTCTCCTGTTCGGTCGGGTTAGAGCGCGGGGCCCATAACAAGGTTAGGGAGCCAGGTGGCGAGGCCGGGAAAGAGACAGAGCAATACGATGGCAACCAGCATGCACGCCACGAAAGGCAGTGATCCCACGAGGATTGTGCGCAGCGAGATGTCGGGCGCGATACCGTTGATGACGTAAAGGTTAAGGCCGACAGGTGGCGAAATGAGACCGATCTCCATATTGATGGTCAGCACGACGGCGAACCAGATCGGATCAAACCCTGCTGAGGTAATCACGGGCAACAAAATCGGCGCAGTCATCAGAATGACCGCCACGGGCGGCAGGAAGAAGCCCGCGACAATCAGGAACACATTGATCGCGCCCATTAGGATCCAGCGATTCACCTCCAGATCACTAATCCATGCGGCGATCGATTGGGTAATGAAAAGGCTGGAAAGCATATAAGAGAAGACACCCGCCGCGGCGATGATGAAGAGGATCATCACGCTTTCCTTGGTACTATCGCGCAGAACGGACCAGAGCGCGGACGGGCTTGTCAGCTTGTAGATGATCATCGCCACAATCAGACACAGGAGCGCGCCGACAGCGGCCGTTTCCGAAGGCGTGGCGACGCCACCATACATCGCGTAGAGCACGCCAATGATGATCGCGATAAAAGGCAGGACCCTCGGCATGATTTCAATACGTTGACGCCAGGTATACGTGACGCGCGCCGATCCAGTGCGCCCGCCTGCCGCCCATGTGGCGTAGATCGACCAGGCCATGAAGAGGCTCACGAGCAACAGGCCCGGTGTCACACCCGCGAGGAAGAGGCGACCGATCGAGGTCTCGGTCGCAATTCCATAGACGATCATTGTGATCGACGGCGGGATGAGGATGCCCAATGTGCCGCCTGCGGCGATGGATCCCGTGGCAATCCCCTCCGGATAGCCACGCTTGCGCATCTCAGGGATGCCCATTTTGCCAATCGCAGCACAGGTGGCGGGCGAAGATCCGGACATAGCGGCGAAAAGCGCGCAAGCGCCAAGATTGGAAACAACAAGGCCGCCCGGCACGCGTGTCAGCCAACGCTCAAGCGCTTCATAGAGGTCAGCGCCCGCGCGGGTCGAGGCGATGGACGCCCCCATGATAATGAACATCGGAATGGAGAGCAGCGCGAAACTGTCAAGCTTGCCGAAAAGAATTTCAGGCATCAGCTCCAGCGACCGCAGCCCGTCGAAAATATAAAGAAAGGTGGCCGAGACGAGCAGCAGGCCAATGGCCACCGAGATGCCGGAAAACAGCACGACGATGGTGACGATCCCGATGAGAGAACCGAGGATGAGCGGGTCCATGGGTCAGGGTCCTTCGTTTGCTGAGGCGAGCAGCGTTTCAACGAGGTCAGCAAAGATCTGGAGCGCCAGAAGACCGAGCCCGATCGGAAGCGCGAGATAGGGCATCCAGAGCGGCACAGCCGTTACAGTGTCGGATGTCCAGCCACGCGATTGCGCAAGATGCCAGAATTCATAGCCGTAGATCAGGCATATACTGATCACGCCAAGGGCCGCGATTTGCGTGACGATTGCCAGAATACGCGCCGCCTTAGGGCCTAGCCAAAGCGGTAGCAGATCGACATTCACATGCCCTTTGTGTTTTTGAACAAAGGCCAATCCCAGCAGCGTGGCGCCGACCATCAGATAAACCACGATCTCGGTTTGCCAGACGGTTGACGCATTCAGAACAAAGCGAACAAAGATCATCTGGCAGGTCAGCATGACTGCTCCCAGTATCATCGCGGCGGCGATCCAGCCGGTGACTTCTGACATCCAACAGATGGCGCTGAGCATGGTGCGGACGGATCCTCGGGGCACGTTGGTTGCGGTATCCATGTCGGTCTATCCTGCGATAGTTCGAGGTCCGGGCGGGGCAAATCCCCCGCCCGGCACTCCGTCATTCGACGGCTAAAGCCATGTCGAGCAGTGCCTGTCCGTCCGGCACGCTGTCCACGAATGCCTTGTAAGACGTCTGCTTGGCCAGATCCTGCCAAGCAGTAAAGTCCTCAGCGCTCATTTCGGCGATCTCAACACCCGCGTCCTGGAACACCTCGACCGAGGCCGCATCCTGTTTCTTGGCTTCTTCCAAATAGTAGATCTCGGCCTTTGCGGCAGCAGCCAAAAGGGCCTTTTGCTGCGCGTCGTTTAGGCCTTCAAAGGTCGATTTGTTCATCAGCAATGGCTGATAGAGGAACCACAGGGCTACATCAGATGCCGGGGTGTAGCAGGCGACCTGTTCAAAGATCCGGTAGGACACGAAAGATGCCGATGACGTATTCGCCGCGTCAAGAACACCGGTCTGCATTGCACTGTAGATCTCTGACGACGCCATGGACGCGATCGACGCCCCTGCGCCCACCAGCATCTGTTCAAAGGACTTGCCTGCCGCGCGCGTTTGCAATCCTGCCACATCTTCGGGGCTGGTTATGCATGTTTCTTTTCCGACAAAACCACCGGCCAGATAGCCGTGCACCAGAACCATTACGTCATCTTCGGCCATTTGTTCCTGCAGCGCGTCCATGAATGGAGATTGAGACAGGCGCGCCGCGTGATCGTGGTTCTTTACCAGGCCGGGCATGAGAGTGAGGTTGAAAGCGGGGCGCTGGCCTCCGGCGTAGCTAAGTGGGAAGACCGTCATGTCCAGTTGTCCGCGGCTCAACGGTTTGTATTGCTCACGCGGTTTGAAGAGCGATTTCGACGGATAGATTTTGATCTCTAGATCGACATCGGCAGCGGCCACTTCATTGGCAACAATTTCCGCCACCGTATGGCGCACATCCTTGGTCGACCATTGATGCGACAGGCGGAGCTCTGTGCTGTGCGCCGCGGTGGCGAGTGCGGCGGCACAGAGTGTTGCGGACAGGGTTTTGAGTGAAAGACGCATCTGATCCTCCCTTATGCGTTCTTATGATCATTATATGTATACAGATGATATTTATATTTATGCAAAAAGAAAATTTCTGAATCGACAGTGCGACCCAAAAGTGCTATTTCAACAATGAAACCAGAGCCTTGCCCATGACCCGCGTTGCCGACCAACTCATCGAGACACTCAAAAATGAAATCCACGCTGGCGTTTTGAGGCCGGGTGATCAGCTAGAAGAGGCGGTTTTAGCGCAACGATTCGCTGTATCTCGCACCCCAGTGAGAGAAGCTGTCAGATCTCTGGTGGAATGCGGCCTTCTGGAAACCCGTTCCCGGAAGGGCGCATTCGTGCGCGTGCTCTCCGCCAAGGAGATCATGGACCTGTTCGAAGTTGCCGCTGAGCTTGAAGGGCTGGCCTGTCGCTTGGCGGCAGAGCGGCTGACAGATGAAGCGATGCAGGCGATCGACGCGGGGTTTCGGGAATGCGAAACCGCTGCGTCCTCTGGCGATGCGGAAGCCTATTCGAGAGCCAATCTGACCTTTCACACGGCCATCCATCATGCTTCGGGCAATCGCCGCCTTGTGGAGCAACTCTCAGAACTTGAAACCCGCATAAATCCGTACCGGTCCATGCCTTACAAGATGCGCAACCGGCTTGCGCAATCCACGCAAGAGCATCGAGAGATTATGACCGCCATTTTCGACGGAGACAGCGCACAGGCAGCAGATCTGATGCGCAGTCACATGATGCTGCAGGGACAGCGTCTCCCTCTTATTTTGCAGAACCTTATGTGAGGACCTTTAAAAAACAACTGGCAAGCTAAGGCGTAGAAGGCATTTTCTGAGATGAATTCCCAACGTCCGCTTTCACGAAGATACAAAGCCGCTAAGTAGATCATTTAACGTCAGCTTTGCACCGCGAGCTTCAGCCTGAAGGCGCCACGCACCCAAGGAATATGCGTCGCGTCCAGTTACTGTTCTGCACCCAAAGACGCTAGGATAGATTTCTACACCAATGGCATGCCGTCCTGGTTAATGCACCTGAGTGGCTTGCTTATGCGACGTTATGTTAGATGCAAGCTGCGCGATGCAAGTAGTCCAAAAAAACCCGGCAAACCCAACAGACGCAGGCCCAACGCCCCAAGGTGCCAAGACCCCAAGGCCCCAAAGCCTCTACAATACACCCGCGCTGATACCGGCGCTCCTTGCGACACCAAACTCGCGGCAAAGCTCCAAGTCTTTTTGGGGTATCTCTTTGTAAGCCAGTATTCCTGGACCCTACGACGGACCGATCAGTTCCGTCTCTCTGGCGCGCATTCTTTGATTTCCCAAGCCGTTCTAGCAAGCGGCGGTCAAAAACGAATGACGAATACGAAGGACTTCGTTGGTTTGAAGTGGCCTTTGTTATGACCGAATGCGGTTTCGCCAGTCCTGGCGGGTAATCTCGTACCATGGAACGCTATCCTCGCCCCAGGCGCGGTGCAGACCGATAGAACAGAGGCCGCATTTCGTCAAAACGTTCAGGGATGCGGTGTTGTCCGGGTCGATCGTCGCATAGATACTCTCAAGCGTGGTCTGTTCAAAGGCGAAGCGCAGCAGCCGTTTACAGGCCTCGGTCGCAACACCCTGCCCCCAGGCTTCCTTTAGCAGAACGTAGCCCACCTCGATGACATCCCTGGGGTAGGCATCCGGCACAATCTGCGACCAATCTATATCTTCGCTTTCAATCGGCGTGGGCCATAAAAAGACCTCCCCGATCGTCTGTCCGGTGTCTTGCCGGCAAATGGCCCACATGCCAATCCGTCCGCCCGCACCACGCCCAATGATAGTTGGCATGAAATCTCGAACTTCCTGCGGATCATCGACATCGCCGACGTAGCGCATGACCTCCGGATCGCACCACATAGCGATGGCCAGATCGACATCCTCAAGCTCAAAGGGGCGCAGCACAAGTCGCTCGGTTTCCAGCACAAGCTCCTGGGTAGACAAGGACGTAATCATGCGGGCTTTCTGCCTCGAATGTGGTGCGGGCAATGCTCGCCGGATTGCAGAACCGGCTGCATCGTCTGCCAGATCTCGATCTGATGATCAATGAAATCCGGCCCGTGTCTTTCTTGCCAAGATGCCTTGTTGGGACCGCTCAATTCAGCCAATTCCTTGGCCGACACTTCCAAATACCAAGGGTTGCGATTGACAAGTTCCACGTCCACAAAGCCGGCTGCGACCATGGCCGCTCGGTACCGGTCGGGTGAGGCCATACCGAAATCAAGCCCCTCTTCGGCAATGTAATGCGCCATTTCGGGCGATGGCGCGTTGTCATGAGAGATCAACCAGTCCGAGGCCGCAAAACGACCGCCCGGTCTGAGCACGCGAAAAACCTCCGCGGCCATCGTTTCCTTATCGGGGATGTGAATGATGAAATCCTTTGAAAACACGACATCAAAGCTCTGATCTTCAAAGGGAAACGGCCCGGGTGTGACTTTCTCGATGTCGATGCGATCCGACAGACCCGCCAGAGTCGCGCGTGCGCGTGCCGCTTCACAGACAGGATCCTCCAGATCGATGCCAGTGACTTTTGCGGCGCCGCCCAGTTGTATCAATAGGATCGAACAGGCACCCGATCCTGATCCGATGTCGAGCACATGTTTGCCGTTCAGGTCCACACCCTCAATGACCCTCATCACCTCATTCGGACCGCCAGGTGAAAGAAATCCGTCGCCCCAAAGCTCTTCGAGAAAGGTAATGAGTTGATGGTCGTAGAGTATGCTACCGTCCATCTTGCTCCCCCCCGGTGCCACGTTGCGATCAAACTAGGCCTCGGCGTCGCGATCAAACAAGGCCTTTTGCCGGGCGCCAATTCGAAAAACTCCAACCCAATCATTGAATGGATATTCAATCAATTGATTTGGGCGCCGTCGGTTGATATGCCAAGGAAATTGGAACCAGAATGGGTGTAGGAATGGCCAAAAATCTGCCGCAACATGCACAAACAGTGATTATCGGCGGCGGGTCGATCGGCATCAACACGGCCTATCATCTTACAAAGCTGGGGCATTCCGATGTCGTCGTTTTGGAACAGGGTCAAGTGACGTCGGGCACGACATGGCATGCCGCCGGGTTGGTTGTGGCAGGTCTTCTGCCATCAGAGGCCGAATGCACGATCTACACCCATGGCCGGGAGCTTTATCGAAAGCTCGAACAGGAAACCGGCCTGCCTACCGGCTTTCGCGATGTGGGCTACCTGCAGATCGCGACCAATAACGAGCGCGTCCACGAGATGCGCCGCATTGCGCCCTTCATGCAGCGCTATGGCATTGATTGTCGCGAAGTCTCGCCGCGCGAGGCCCAGGATCTTTTCCCAATCGGTGATCTGAGCGACGTCAAAGCCGCGTTCTACATCGCCGAGGATGGACGCGTGAACCCGGTCGATGTGACCATGTCGCTGGCCAAAGGCGCGCGGATGGGCGGCGCGCGGATTTTCGAAGGTTTCCGCGTCGACACGATCCTGACGCGAAATGACACAGCGACGGGCGTGCGGCTTACGGATGGGCGAAAGATACAGGCCGAGAATGTGGTGATTTGCGGGGGGATGTGGTCGCGCCAGCTAGGTGCCAAGGTGGGCATCAACCTCCCGCTTCAGGCAGCGGAACATTACTACCTCATCACCGAAGAGATCCCCGACCTGCCGCGTGACCTGCCAGTGCTAGAGGATCCATCCACCTATACCTATTATCGCGAAGAAGTCGGCGGTATGATGCTGGGCCTCTTTGAGCCGGGTGCCGCCGCCTGGAAACTGGACGGGATCCCCGACGATTTTCAGTTCGGCGAGATCGAACCGGATTGGGACCGCGTCGGACCGGATCTCGAACTGGCCTATTCGCGCGTGCCCAAGACGATGGAATATGGGGTCAAAAAGCTCTTTTGCGGACCCGAAAGCTTCACGCCGGACCTCGCGCCTCTGGTTGGACCTACGCCGGAACTACGCAACGCCTGGGTCGCTTGTGGGATGAACTCACTGGGTATCCTGAACGGTGCAGGTACCGGTATGGTGCTGGCCAACTGGTTGGTGGATGGCACGCCGCCCATCGATGTGACAGGTATCAACGTCAACCGCTTTACCAAATGCGAGGCCACACCGGCCTTTCGGCGCGACCGGACGCCGGAGCTTCTGGGCAAACTCTTTGGCCAGCATTACCACAATGAGAGTCCGAAAACCGCACGCAACGTCAAACGCTCGGTCCTATATGATCGGCTGAAAGCAAATGGGGCCTATTTCGCCGAAGGTCATAGCTGGGAACAACCCGACTGGTTTGCGACCTCCCCCGCAGAGGTGCAGATCGAGCGGCTGAGTTGGTTCCGTCAGAACTGGTTCGACTGGCATGCCGAAGAACATCGGGCCGCCCGCGAAGATGTCGTCGTGATGGATATGACATCCATGTCGTGTTTTCGCGTCGAGGGGCCACATGCCTGCAAGCTGCTGTCTCGACTGTCTTGCAACGAAGTTGATGTCGAGCCGGGCCGCGTGGTCTATACCGCTTGGACCAACGAAGAGGGCGGTTTTGAGGCCGATCTGACGGTCACGCGGCTCTCAAAGGAGTGTTATCAGGTCGTCGTAGGCGAAAACTCCCACGGTCATACCGAAATGCGGATGCGACGCCATATCGGTAAAAACGAGTTCGTTGTCATCACCGATGTGACCGCCGGGCGCGCGCAGATCAACGTGCACGGTCCCAAATCCCGCGAGCTGCTCAGCCGGATCTCTGGCGCTGATCTCAGCAATGAGGGCTTTCCCTTCATGACAGCGCGCGAAATCGATGTGGGCTATGCCGTTGTGCTGGCCTACCGCGTGACCTTTATCGGAGAGCTGGGCTGGGAGCTGCATGTCCCGGCGACCCAAGCCGTGCAGACCTATGATCTGATCATGGAGGCCGGGCGTGATCTGGGTGTGCGCAATGCCGGGATGCAGACGCTCAATTCATTGCGATTGGAAAAGGCCTATCGCGATTTCGGGATTGATGTGGACAACACCGACAACCCGATCGAGGCAGGCTTGGGCTTTGCCGTGAAGCTCGACAAACCCGGCGGCTTTATTGGCCGCGATGCGTTGGCCGCGATCAGACAACGCGGCGTGCCGCATAACCGAATGCTGCAATTTCTGCTCAAGGATCCCGAGCCTCTGATCTACGGCAACGAGTTGATATATATGGGTGGGCGACAAGTCGGCTACATTCAGATCGGCGGGTATGGCCACACGCTTGGCGGTGCGGTGGGCATCGGTTTTGCCGAGCACGATGCGCCCCTGACCGCGGATATAGTGGCCAATTCCAACTGGCAGATCGAGATCGCCGGCGAGCGGTTCGATGCGCAGGCCTCCCTAAAGCCGCTCTATGATCCGACACTCGCCAAGGTCAAAGCCTGACCGCAGCGGTTTTTCAGACACAAGTGCGACGGGCGGCACCGCCTGCCCTTGGCCCGCCCGCGCACCCCGCCTATAACGCGCCCCGTATGGACAACGGAGCCGCCCGATGCGCAGCGCAACGATCACACGCAAAACAGCCGAGACAGAAATCTCGGTCGAGCTCGACCTCGATGGCACGGGCTCCTACGACAATCAGACCGGCGTGGGCTTTTTTGACCATATGTTGGACCAGCTGGCCCGGCATGCCTTCATCGACATGAAAGTGCGGTGCTCGGGCGATCTGCACATCGACGACCACCATAGTGTGGAGGATGTGGGCATCGCGCTCGGTCAGGCGCTCAAGGAGGCTGTCGGGGACAAACGCGGAATCCGGCGATATGGCTCCTGCCTGCTCCCTATGGATGACGCGCTCGTCCGCGCGGCATTGGATTTTTCCGGACGACCCTTTCTGGTCTGGGGCGTGACAATGCCCACACCCAAGATCGGCACGTTCGACACCGAACTGGTGCGCGAATTCTTTCAGGCCGTCAGCACTCATGCGGGTTTGACGCTGCATGTCGATTTGCTGCACGGGTTCAACAGCCATCACATCGCCGAGGCAAGCTTCAAGTCTGTGGCGCGCGCCATGCGCAACGCGCTGGAAGTCGATCCCCGCAACAGCGCCGCCATACCCTCTACCAAGGGCATGTTGTAGGCCATGGTCACCGCGATCGTCGATTACGAATCCGGCAATCTTCATTCAGCGGAAAAGGCCTTCCAGCGCATGTCCAGCGAGGTGGATGCGGGTGACGTGGTGGTCACCTCCGATCCCGACCTTATCCGGCGCGCGGACCGCGTGGTCTTACCGGGCGACGGCGCCTTTCCCGCCTGCCGCGCGGCGCTCTTTGATCATCGTGGGGTGTTCGAGGCGATGGAGGAAGCGGTTCTGAAAGAAGGGCGACCCTTTTTCGGGATCTGCATCGGCATGCAGATGCTGGCCACGCGCGGGCTGGAATATACCCCCACGCCCGGCTTCGACTGGATCCCGGGTGAGGTCGACCACGTAAACCCGAAAGGCGGCTTGAAAGTCCCGCATATGGGGTGGAACGACCTGCACCTGAGCCAAGCCCATCCGGTGCTTAAAGGTCTAAGCTCTGGCGATCACGCCTATTTCGTCCATTCCTACCAATTCGGTGTCCGTGATCCCGCCCACCTCATCGCCGATACCGAATACGGCGGGCCAGTCACGGCGATTGTCGGACGCGATACGATGGTGGGCACGCAGTTCCATCCGGAAAAAAGCCAGGCCACCGGCTTGCGCCTGATCCGTAACTTTCTGACCTGGTCACCGTGAAAGAGGGGCAACCCGCGACGCCAGCCCCGCTTCTTCTTGCTAAAAACATCCCCGCCGGAGGCACTATTCTGTCACAGACGCCCCACCGCTGTCAGCGCACGCGCTGCCACGTTCCACCGTCCCTGCAAATCCCCAGTATACATCCCGAAACCTTGAGCGCATTGCCCTGAAGTTTCAGCTTGGAATTGTAGGTCTTGCCCCGATCCGGGCTATAGACACGACCCGCATAGTCGCCATTGCCCTTATTCGTCGTCTGGGAAATGATCTGACGTCCAAGATTGGGGCTCTGCCATTTCTCACCTTTTGCATTATACGCCGCGACCAGCGTTCCGCAGAATGTTGCACCACAGGGCTGGACGTGAACGACCCCTGAATTTCCATTGTCATCAACGGCCGTACGCCAATAGCCTTCGAGCGGATCCGCCGCCTGGACGCCGGTTGCGCTCAGAGCCAACACGATTGATACCGCAAGTTTCCACTGCATTTTCTTCTCCTCCTGAATTCGCAAACCCCAAAGATCAAAGCATGGCGGCGGGGACAAATATGACGTGGGGTCGGTTGCACAGAACGTTGCGTCATGGCAGGCAAATGGAATCAACTGAAAGCGACGCCCATGATCCTGTACCCCGCGATAGACCTCAAAGACGGTCAGGCCGTACGCCTTCTGCGTGGCGATATGGATCAAGCGACCGTCTTCAATGAAGACCCGGCCGCTCAGGCGCAGGCCTTCGCAGAAGCTGGATGTCAATGGCTCCACCTCGTCGATCTCAACGGCGCCTTCGCAGGCGAACCGGTGAACGGCGCCGCCGTAAAAGACATTCTCGCTGCCATCTCGGTACCCGCGCAGTTGGGCGGTGGCATCCGTGATTTGGCAACGATCGAACGCTGGCTGGAGGCCGGGCTTGCTCGCGTTATCCTGGGCACGGCAGCGGTCGAGGACCCGGTGCTGGTGCGCAACGCCGCGCGCGCTTTCCCAGGTCAGGTCGCGGTGGGGATCGATGCGCGAGCAGGCCGCGTGGCCACGCGGGGTTGGGCGATGGAAACCGATCAGGATGCAACGCTTTTGGCCCAAAGCTATGAGGATGCCGGGGTGGCTGGGATCATCTACACCGATATCGAGCGTGATGGTGCCATGAAAGGCCCCAATGTAGCGGCCACAGCAGCTCTGGCAAAGGCTGTGAAAATCCCCGTCATCGCCTCTGGTGGCGTCTCGTCTATTGATGACTTGGTCGCCCTGCGCGATAGCGGGGCGCCGTTGGACGGCGTGATTTCAGGCCGGGCGCTCTATGACGGAGCGATCGACCTCAAAGAAGCGCTCGACATCCTCGCCGCCTAGCCTCCTGCCGCCGCTGCCGCTGTCAGTTTGGAAAGCGCACCCTGCATCTTTGTGAGATAGCCCGCATCCGCACTCGTGCCTTCCAGCGGGCCAAGCATGGCAGCGGGGTCTTCGTAGGCCAGCCAGACATCCCCTGCCCCGTCTTCATAGACGAGCACTCGGAGCGGCAGGAACAAACCCGCCAAGGCGTCCTCTTGCATCGCAGGTGTTCCCAGTTTCGGATTGCCAAAGACCAAGAGCTGAGACCCGGCTAGTTCCAACCCGGCTTTGGCCGCCCCCGCGCCGTGATCGACCCGCGCAAACACCGTGGCCCCTGCCCCCGTCACCGCGGCCTCCAGTGCATCCATCGTCGTCGCGACATCTCCGCTCGACTTGACCTTGGTGATGTCGGCGGCCTGCACCGGCCCAAAAAACAGGATCAAGGCTAATGTAACGGCAGGCAAGGTAACGAGAAATTTCAGCATGAGATGCACCTCTTGGAATGGTACGGCGAAGATACGCGCTTGCCACGGGCATGCCAGCCAAATCCCCGTGATCGGCGGAGCACCGCGCGGCTTGGAAGTTTTGTGCGAAGCCGCTAAAACCGGCCCAGGAGGCCTGTCCATGTTGAAGATACGGATCATTCCCTGTCTCGATGTCGCTGATGGCCGTGTTGTGAAGGGCGTGAATTTCGTCGACCTCCGCGACGCCGGCGACCCGGTTGATGCGGCGCGCGCCTATGACGCGGCAGGTGCCGATGAGCTTTGTTTTCTTGATATACATGCCACACATGAAAATCGCGGCGTGATGTTGGATGTGGTCACGCGTACCGCCGAGCAATGCTATATTCCCCTGACGGTTGGCGGGGGCGTGCGGACGATTGCCGACGTTCGGGCGTTGTTGCTGGCAGGTGCAGATAAGGTCAGCTTCAACTCCGCTGCCGTGGCCAATCCCGATGTTGTGGCAGAGGCCGCCGATCAATTTGGCAGCCAGTGTATTGTCGCAGCCATCGACGCCAAGACTGTCGAGCCGGGAAAATGGGAGATTTTCACCCATGGCGGGCGCAAACCCACCGGTGTCGACGCCGTGGACTTCGCCCAGACCATGGCCGCCAAGGGCGCCGGAGAAATCCTATTGACCTCAATGGACAGGGATGGAACCAAGGCAGGCTTTAACCTTGAGCTCACCCGCGCCATTTCTGACGCCGTCTCGGTACCCGTCATTGCCTCTGGCGGCGTTGGCACGCTCGATCATCTGGTCGAAGGGGTGACAGAAGGCGGTGCCTCCGCCGTACTGGCCGCTTCGATCTTTCACTTCGGTGAGTTCACCATCGCTGAAGCCAAGGCGCATATGCATGCTGCCGGCATCCCGGTAAGGCTCGCGGCATGACGCTTGACGAGCTTGAAGCGATCATCGCCACGCGCGCCGACGCGTCTCCCGATGACAGTTGGACCGCGAAACTGCTGGCCAAGGGACCAGAAAAAGTGGCGCAAAAATTCGGCGAAGAAGCGGTTGAGGCCATCGTCGAAGCCGTGCGCGGCGATCGAAGCGGGCTAACCTCTGAAGCAGCCGATGTGCTCTTTCATCTTTTGGTGATGCTACGGTCACGCGACGTAGCTTTGGCAGATGTCATGGCTGAGCTGGCTGTGCGCACCGGGCAATCTGGCCTATCTGAGAAGGCCGCACGCAAAGGCTAAGGCACGCGTCAGAGCTTCGAGGAGATAATCCCGGTATTGATACCCGCCATGCGCAGCTCGCCAAAGAGCCGCTGATACTCAATCTTTGGGCACCTGTTCATCACAACATCAACACCCTTCGCCCGCGCTGTTTCTGCCGCTTCCAGATGCCAGACACCGATTTGCATCCAGATCGTTTGTAGCCTGGGAAATCGCTTCAGAGCGGTCTCCACAATCGGCAGAACATGTTCCGAGCGCCGAAAGACGTCGATCATGTCGATCTTACCCTCGACATCCTCCAGAGAGGCCAGAACCTGTCTGTCAAAGACAGTCTCCCCGGCTTTTCCCGGGTTGATTGGCACAACGTCATACCCTTTGAGAGACAGGTAGCGCCCGACGTAATAGCTTGGCCGGATTTCATTGGTTGACATACCCACTACGGCAATCCGCTGGGTGCGCCGAAGAATAGTGCGCAGCATGTCATCGCTATAAATCTCGTCCATGACCCTTTTTAGTGCACAAAAAGACAGGGAAACAACCGAAGCATCCCGTGTCGGTTCTGACAAAAAAACGCCCGGGATATACCCGGGCGCCAGTCGCGGAACGAGGGACAGTGAAATGAAGCGTCGGGTTCCGTCCAACGCTTCCATGTTTGTTAGATAGGTAGTGCTGCGCTGATATAAAGATGGTGTAAAATAGGTGTGAAGATTCGATTAATTTCGGCCGGTCAGTCGAGAATGTCTTCAACCACATCCCAGATTTCCTCGAAGACCTTGCTGATCACCGGGCGGCGTTTCGGCTTCCGACGGCGCCGGGAAAGACCGTCGCGCCACTCGTGCTTGTAAGGTTCCGGGTTCGTGTTCCGGCGCGGCTTATGCTTTTCAGCCTTACGCTTCTTTCCTGACTTTTTCGTAACCTTGTCAGAAGGTAACGGAAAAGACTTCAGTTCATGTAAGGGCGCGCCACAGGCCCGGCAAACCAACTCGTGCAGCCCTTCATCAAAGATCAAGGCCGCGCGAGTTCCACAGTAACAGCATGTGGCGATTTTCTGACCCATGGCCGTCTTTACTCCTCTGGATGCCTGACAGCATATAGGGCCACAGCCGCCGCGTTGGAGACGTTGAGCGACCCAAAGGAGCCAGCGACAGGAATTCGTACTATTTTGTCGCAGGTTTGGCGTGTTTTGGCGCGCAATCCCGGCCCCTCGGCCCCAAGAACGAGGGCTAGCGGCTGCGCGTTTGTTTCTCGCACGACCGCACCAAGCGTCTCTTCCGCGTCGCCGTCAAACCCAAGAACGACAAATCCCATACGCTGAACCTCTTCGATCGCACGCGCAAGGTTGGGCACGCGGAGATAGGGCTGGCGTTCAAGGGCACCGCTCGCAGACTTCGCCAAGGCTCCAGTCTCTGGGGCTGCATGGTAACGAGGCGCGATCACGGCGCACGCGCCGAACACCTCCGCCGAGCGCAAGATCGCGCCGACATTGTGTGGATCGGTGACCCGGTCGAGAAAAACGAGAATGGGCTGACGACCCTCATGCCCGATGGCCACCGCCTGCAGACCACCCCAGTCGAGCGGTTCGACTTCCAGGGCAGCGCCCTGATGAACGGAATTTGCGTCAATTGGCGCGGAAAAGCGGCGCGGGTCAGCGATTTCAGGCGCGATACCAGACGCAGAGATTGCAGATGCAAGTCTGTCGGCCGCATTCCTTGTCACAATCAGTCGGAGCTTTCGGCGGGCGGGATTTTCGAGCGCATCGCGCACGGCATGCAAACCAAAAAGCCAGACCGTCGCGGACGCCTCGGCACGACGAGCTTTTTCCTTGTCGATGACCCATTGGGGTTTGGTTTTGTTGTTTTTTCCAGAACCGACCGTCGGCGACATCCGCGCTCTCCTACTACTGCGCCGCGTTATCCGCACGTGAGCGTCGCCACGCAAGGTATTTTCGGGTTGACGGGTTTTTGCGCCGCTTCTAGACAAGCCGCTCAGTGGGCGACAGGCCGCAAGGTGTGGCAGGGGACTGTAACTCCCTCGCGGAGACGCACGCTTGGTTCGATTCCAAGGTCGCCCACCATC
>JBCCNY010000025.1:0-15990 GCA_039025595.1 Pseudomonadota bacterium
GATGCCTTTGCCGCATCGATCGAGCCCGCAGCGACAAAGACGTCCGCGACGCCTTTCATGAACTCCTGCGCGCCGCCGCCGAGCCATTTCTCGCTCAGCTGGTCATCGACGCCAGGGAAGATGAAGGTCGAGATCGTCGCCATCGTGTCCTCTTCGGACATGCCAGCGTCTTTGGCGATCACGGGCAACATCTCTGCGTGATTGGCCTCGTCCGCCCACATCGCATTCGCTTCGGCTGTGACGGCGAGAAACTGTGCGACCACGTCAGAGTTTTCAGCGACAAAGGAGGACGGCGCAGAGGTCACGTCGAAGACGAGGATACCCAGCTCTTCCTTTTCTGCACCGGTCAAGAGGACGTTGCCGCTCTCTTTCATGCGACGCAAGGCGCCGCCCCAGCCACACGCCATGTCAACGGAACCCTGCGCCAATGCTGCCTGGCCTTCCGCTGGCGCCATGTCCACGACGGTCAGGCTATCCAAAGCGACGTCGAAATGGTCCATCTGCTTCAGAAATCCGTAATGCGCCGCTGTGCCGAGCGGCACGGCAACCTTTTTGCCGGACAATTCGGATGCGCTTTCTTTGTCGATCTCCAAAGCCGAGGAGACGACGCAATTGTCATTGTCGGAATAGCTGACTGCGACATCGACAATCTGCAGGTCCTGACCAGCCGAGGTCGCAACCACGAAGGGTGGCACACCCTGGCTCACACTTAACTGAACGTCGCCTGACGCCATCGCCGCGCTCATCGCTGTGCCTGTGTCAAAGCTAACCCAATTGATGGTCATGCCCATTAGTTCTTCATATTTGCCGGTTTGTTTCGCAAACTGGAACGGCATTGGCCATTCCAAAAAGTAGCCGACGGTAATCTCTTCTGCGCTGGCCTGCGCGCCCGCGACAAGCGCGGCCGCGGCAACAGCCGACATCAGGTTCGACTTGAATTTCATTTTTTGTACTCCCTGTTTACTTGCATTGCCCCGGACGGAGCTAGACTACGGACTCGTTTGGACCGCCGTCATTGCCACCGATCAGGTGACTGCCATGTTATCGGAGCCGATTCTGACAGGGCGTTCAATCGTTTTGTGATGTTTTCGGGACGTTTGATCTCGAAACAGCTGCCATACAAACAGCCACTGCGCGTTTTTTTCGCCTTTCAACACAACTTTGACGCAAACTGCACTGAGATCGAATGCGAAAGTGGATCTAATCAATGCTATAATCTGGTGCTATCGGTGTATCGCCGAAACAGGGCAATTGGCTTGTGTTGCACCCGCCGCTTTTCCGAACGCGGCGCTTTCTAGCCCAAGACCGCATGAAGGAGAATTCCATGGACGGCAATCTTCTCAACGATATCGATAAAGTGGTCGATGCCGATCGCTCTCACGTCTGGCACCATCTCATCCAGCACAAGCCGTTCGAGACCGGAGCGCCGCGGATCATCGTAGAAGGCAAAGGCATGCGTGTTTGGGATCAGAAGGGCAAAGAACATATCGATGCCGTTTCTGGTGGCGTCTGGACCGTGAATGTCGGCTATGGCCGGGAGCGCATTGCGAACGCTATTCGTGACCAATTGATCAAGCTGCCCTATTTCGCCGGATCCGCCGGATCAATACCTGGTGCGATGTTCTCTGAGAAACTGATCGCGAAAATGCCGGGTATGAGCCGCGTGTATTTCACGAATTCGGGTTCTGAGGCGAACGAGAAGGCCTTCAAGATGGTCCGCCAGATCGCCCACAAGCGGTACGGTGGCAAAAAGAACAAGATCCTCTATCGGGACCGTGATTATCACGGTTCAACCATCGCAACGATGTCGGCGGGCGGTCAGGATCAGCGAAACGCGCAATACGGTCCCTTTACACCCGGTTTCGTTCGGGTTCCGCATTGTCTTGAATACCGCGCCCAGTGGGATCTCGCGGGCGAGGAATATGGTATCGCTGCAGCCAATGCGATCGAAGAAGTAATACTAGCCGAAGGTCCAGACACCGTTGGCGCGCTTTGCCTGGAACCGGTAACCGCTGGCGGCGGTGTTATCACACCGCCTGAAGGCTACTGGCCGCGGGTGCAGGAGATTTGCCGCAAGTATGACATCCTGCTTCATATCGATGAAGTTGTGTGCGGCATTGGACGCACCGGTACGTGGTTTGGCTATCAGCATTACGGGGTTGAGCCCGACTTTGTCACAATGGCGAAGGGCGTAGCCTCTGGCTATGCCGCAATCGCTTGCTGCGTGACGAACGAAAAAGTCTTCGACATGTTCAAAGAAAATGTTGAAGACCCACTCGATTACTTCCGCGATATCTCGACCTTCGGCGGCTGCACGGCCGGACCAGCGGCGGCACTCGAGAATATGGCGATCATCGAGGAAGAGAACCTTCTCGAGAATACGACCGAGATGGGACACTATATGCTCGATCAGCTTTGGGCACTTGCCGACAAACACGAGATCATCGGCCATTGCCGTGGCAAGGGGCTTTTCCTCGGCGCGGAACTGGTCGCCGACCGCGACACCAAAGAGCCCGCGCCCGAAAAGCAAGTCCAGGCGGTCGTCGCCGATTGCATGGCGCAAGGCATTGTCATCGGCGCGACGAACCGTTCCCTGCCAGGGTTTAACAACACGCTCTGCTTCTCACCTGCCCTGATTGCGACCAAGGACGATATCGATGAGATCGTCACGGGCCTGGATGCCGCTTTGGGCCGGGTCTTCGGCTAAACCCATGTGGCCCGAACCGGTCACTTTGAGGGGTCAGCATGTGACGCTGGCCCCTTTGTCTTTGGATCATGCATCTGATCTGGCCGACGCTGCGGCCGGGCTTCAGGGGCTTTGGTATACGAGTGTTCCCGCACCAACGTCCGTTCGCACAGAGATCGAGACTAGGCTTGCCAAACAGGCGGCTGGAACGATGCTGGCTTTCGCGCAGCTCTTGCCCAGCGGGCGGGCTGTTGGGATGACAACTTACATGAACATCGATGCCCAAAACATGCGCGTTGAAATCGGTTCAACCTGGATTGGCAAAGATGCGCAGCGGTCGGGTTTAAACACAGAAGCAAAGCGCTTGTTGCTCGCACATGCCTTTGACGATCTGGGGTGCATTGCGGTTGAATTTCGCACGCATGCCCTCAACCAGCAATCGCGGCGGGCTATTGAGCGTCTTGGCGCAAAACTCGACGGCATTCTGCGCAACCACATGATGCTACCCAACGGGTCACTCAGGGACAGTGCAGTCTACTCAATTCTACCTCATGAATGGCCAAGCGTTCGGGCAAACCTAGACTGGCAGCTCCTAAAACACGGCACCACCCAATGAAACAATGGTGTGGAATTTGCGATTACCCTGAGTAGTACGCCTTCAATATCCAGCTGAACAACAACCTGTCGAAGCCGTGCTAAAAGCCGGAAGTGCTACATGCCTGACGTTGCTGTGTTCCGGATTGTTGACCAAAAAGTCCAGTATTTGCCAGCTGACCGCGTGCTCCGTGATTGGAGTTTGCAAGGCGATATCTGGCTTTTGTTACGATATCGCCTGCGCGTTTTCAGAGTGCTGCTATCAAACCGCGTTCTCTTCAATCACGATCTCCACCCGCCTGTTCTGCGCTTTACCCTCTTCGGTGAGGTTAGAGGCGATTGGTTGATCCTCCCCGCGTCCGGTGGTTTGGATGCGCTCAAAGGCAACCCCGTTATCCAGCAGAACATCGGCCACGGAGTTCGCGCGCCGTTGAGAAAGATCCTGGTTGTGCAACGCGCCACCCGAATTATCGGTATGACCAATGATACGGACGTTCGTGCTAGGGTAATTCTGTAGGGAGCTTGCGACGACAGATAAATCATCTCGCACCGCGAAACCGACAACCGCACTATCCACATCAAACAGGATATCCTGAGGCATCGTCACGATAAGACTGTCGCCGGTATTCGTGATCGTGACATCGTCATTTCCAAGCGACTGGCGTAATTCCGCCTCTTGCTTGTCGAGCAGCGACCCCACTCCGGCGCCGCCCGCGGCCCCGATGGCACCGCCGAGGACAGCACCTTTCAATGGCTTATCGGACGCGATCGCGCCAACTCCCGCGCCAAGAAGACCGCCAATAATGGCCCCTTGCTTGGTATTATTCCGGTCCGCCGTCGTATCATCAAAGCGCGCTGGAGAGCTACACGCTGTCAATGCCAGCATCGGAGCCAGTATCACTAACCATATGTTTCTATGATGCTTCTTCATCTCGATCCGCCTCTTTCATAACTGCTCGTTATATCGAGCTTGGGTTTAGTATAAGCATTTATGCTGCGATCCCCAAGTGCAATCTTTTTGCAATGACCCTGTTAAAGAATTGTTTTTGAGTTTTAGGACGCTTGCATTAAACGCATTCTAAAAGATAAAAGGCATAACCTGCGTGTGATGCGCCCCCTTGGGAACAAACAAAAATGACTGACACCCTTGAACTTCTAGAAAATCAAAAACAAGCGATGGAGGCTGATCGCACTAAGCTGGACGCAGACATTAGCGATCTTGACGCAGCCATCAAAGCTATAAAATCGCGCCGCGGCGGCAGCACTCCAAAACCGAAGACGGCACCCAAAAAGGCCGCACCAAAAAAGTCAGTGACTTCAAAGAAACCCGCCTCGAAGACAGCTGCAGCGAAGAAACCCGCACCGGCCAGTATTGCTAAACCGGCTCCCGCAAGCACGGCGAAAAAGAGCGCTAAGAAACCTGCGGTGAAAGTGACGTTGGACGACGCCATTGTGAAAGCGGTGGGAGCCGGCCAATCTACACCGGTGATGATCCTCGATTACGTGACTGGCAAAATGTCCGTCGAGACCACGATCAACTCTGTTAGAACCCGTGTTTCCAGATTGAAACGCGAAGGAAAGCTATTGCGCGGAAAACAGGGCTGGTCCCTGCCCTCGAGCTGACACGCAAAGATCTAAAGACCGCGCGTCACTTGCGTTGAGCGCGGTCTACGCCCCATAAAACAACTCTTCTGGGGAAGAATGGCAGTAGCCAATTCAGCGCGAATTTCAATAGACCGTCGTTGTAGCTGATCAATTCGCCTGCTCGCATCCCCATATATCCTTCTCTTGCGACATCCTTTGCGGTTGCACCACGCGCACTTACAAGCTGTGTGCCATGCAAGTCCGCCACTTCAGCGAATTCCGTCTCTACATAACCGGGCGCCAAGACCGTGCAGGTCACACCGCGATCTCGCAGTTCCTGGTCAATTGCCTGACTAAACGAGTTAACAAAAGCCTTTGTAGCGAAATACACCGCTTGCTGGGGCCCAGGCAAAAAACCCGCCGTCGATCCGACGTTCAGGATCTTTCCACTGCCACGCTCCGCCATGTCATGGCCGAATTTGTGGGTCAGAACCACCAGCGCTTTAACATTCAAATTGATCATGGCGAGCTCCCGATCAAGGTCGCGATCAATATGCACACCCCATCCCCCGAAGCCCGCATTATTGATGAGGATGTCCACCTCCAATTCCGCCTTCTTTACATCTGAATATAGCTTTTCCGCAGCACCCGCCTTTTCCAGATCAACGGAAAAGACATGCGCTTTTACACTGTAAACTTCCTCGATCTCTGACTTGAGCTCCTTGAGAGCTTTTGTGCGGCGCGCGGTCAGAATGACGTCACCCCCTTTTCCCGCATGATACTTGGCGAGCTCTTTTCCGATGCCAGAAGATGCCCCCGTGATGAGCGCGGTCTTTGCCATGTCCCTGTCTCCTAAAATCTCAGCAAAACTATGATTGTGTCTCACAGTGTAACCGAGACTTGCCGAGCGACCTAGAGCACGGGTGCCTTTCCAATGGAACTCAGACGATCCGCGATGGATCAATGCTCGCATAGACGACTGGCACAGACGTTCAGGCCTCTGCCCGAGCGCTTTCCCAGGCCAAAATTGCACGCTTGACCGGCAGACCCCAATGATAGCCGCCCAAGCCACCTGATTTTCGCAAAGCGCGATGACATGGGATAAGGAAGCTGATGGGATTTCGCCCGACCGCTGTACCCACGGCCCGAACCGCACGGGGGTGTCCGATTGCCTCCGCGATTTCGGAATAAGAGGTCACATAACCCGACGGCACCTGCAGAAGCGCCTCCCAGACCTTGATTTGAAAGGGTGCGCCGATGAGATAAAGCGGCAGCGGCGCCTGACCCTGAGCATGTCCAAAGGCGGCCTCCGCCCACTTGCCAATCCCGTTGCTGTCCTCGACGAATTGAGCCTCGGGCCATCTTCCGCACAAATCTTCGAGGGCGGCTTCGCGGCCGTGTTCGGAGGTAAAACCGATCCCGCAAATGCCACGCTCTGTTCCCATCACCAGAGCGTCGCCAAACGGGCTGTCAAAAAAACCGTACCGCAAGGTCAGACCCGCGCCCTTGCGGGCGTAATCCCCGGGGCTCATCGCCTCCCATCTTAGGAACAGATCATGCAACCGGCCGCTTCCTGAAAGCCCTAATTCCTGCGAGGTGCCGAGCGTTGTGAAACGACTGTCAAGCAAGGCTTTCGCTTGTCCAAGGGACAGGTATTGCTGGTACCTTTTTGGACTGATCCCGACCCATTGCGAAAAGACGCGTTGAAAATGTGCGGGACTCATCTGCATTTGCGCGGCCAGCTCGCTCAAGCTTTGATCTGGCGTGCCAGCATCAATCAGTTCGATCGCCCGCCGCATGACGCCGTAATGATACATGTCTTCGCGTTGCACATTCATGCCTGCATCCTCCGTTCTCGAAACAAAACTAAGTTATGAAACAGAATACCGCGACCCGAATGTTGCGCATCTCGACACAAGGCGCTCATGCGCTAAGACAACATTTATGAGCACAGCCAAAATCGCCAAGCCCAAAAAGATCAGTGAACCAACCTCCGCCCGACCCGCGCCCCAACTGGGATATGCCGCCTTGCGGGAGATTTTTCGACGCTTCCATAACGCCCAAGCCGAACCAAAAGGTGAGTTGGATCATGTCAACGCCTATACTTTGTTAGTTGCGGTCGCGCTTTCCGCTCAGGCCACGGACAAGGGCGTCAACAAGGCCACGCGGGAGCTTTTCAAGATCGCCGATACACCGCAAAAAATGCTGGATCTCGGTGAGGAGCGGCTGATCCAACACATCAAGACCATCGGTCTTTATCGAAACAAGGCCAAGAATGTCATGAAGCTCAGCCAGATCCTTATAGATGAATATGCTGGAGAGGTGCCCAATTCCCGCGCTGCTTTGCAGGCGCTGCCCGGTGTTGGTCGCAAGACAGCAAATGTTGTGCTGAACATGTGGTGGAGCTTTCCCAGCCAAGCCGTCGACACCCACATCTTCCGTCTCGGCAACCGCTCGGGCATTGCGCCCGGCAAAGATGTCGAGGCCGTCGAGCGGGCGATTGAGGACAATATTCCGGTTGACTACCAACAGCATGCCCATCACTGGATGATCTTGCATGGCCGCTATCATTGCACCGCGCGCAAGCCGGGCTGCGCCACTTGCCTTATTCGCGATCTCTGTCTCTTCGAGGAAAAGAACATATGACAAAGTACCAGGTCATCGGAATCGGCAACGCGGTCGTCGATGTCATCAGTCAATGCGACGACGCGTTTCTCAGCCGTCAAGGTATCGAGAAGGGAGTCATGCAACTGATCGAGGCCGATCGAGGCGTGGCACTTTACGATGCGATGGAGAGCCGCAAACAGATGTCGGGAGGGTCGGTTGCCAACACCGTTGCTGGCATCGGCGCGTTGGGTCTAGCGACTGGGTTCATCGGGCGGGTCAGCGACGATGCGCTTGGGCACTTCTATGCCACCGGCATGGCTGAGGCCGGGACCGATTTTGTCAACGCTCCAGTCGCGGGTGGAACACTCCCCACCTCGCGTTCGATGATCTTTGTGACACCGGACGGCGAGCGGTCGATGAATACCTATCTCGGGATCTCCACAGAGCTCGGCCCAGATGATGTCGACGATGCGGTCGCAGGCGACACGGCTCTGTTGTTTTTGGAAGGCTACCTTTTTGACAAAGCGCCTGGAAAGGCCGCGTTTCAAGCCGCGGCGCGCGCCTGTCGCAGCGGCGGCGGTCGCGCAGGCATTTCGTTGTCTGACCCGTTTTGCGTGGATCGCCATCGCGACGACTTTCGTAAACTCTCGCGGGATCTCGATTTCGTGCTTGGCAACGAGGAAGAGTGGCTCTCACTTTTTCAAACAGACGACTTGGGACAGGCCTTGGAACAGGCGGCTGCGGAAAGCGGTCTCATTGTCTGCACCCGGTCCGGACATGACGTTGTGATCGCGACAGCCGACAATACCGTGACGGTGCCGGTTACATCCGTTGAACCGGTTGATACGACAGGCGCAGGCGATCAGTTCGCCGCCGGTTTTCTCTATGGTCTTGCAACCGGAGTTTCGTTGGAAATTGCTGGCCACATGGGCTGCGTAGCCGCCGCCGAGGTAATTGGGCATGTCGGCGCAAGACCTGAGACCGATGTCATGGATATTTTCAAAGAAAAGGGCTTGGCCTGACCACCTTTCGTATCTGAAATCAGGCGGGCAAACCTGCGACAAATCTGTGGAAGCTTTTGACCTTCTAACAGGAATAAGCTCCGATCATGAACTCATCGCAAGTGAGCAAGAGAGATGACCGAAAGCGAGGTCATCTCGTACAACGTTATTCGCCTAGTTTGGCATGCACCTCATCAAGGTCAATCTCGCGCACTGGCATCTTGTTGGACGGATCATCGAAATCATAACCAAACAATTCGAAGTCGCGGTGATAGATCTCTTTGATCAAATGCATGGACAGATCATCAAAGTACTGCTCGACCGGATGCGCGCGCTTGGGTCCATGTCCTTCACTTTCATTGAAGCGCGGAATGTTCTTGAGATCGACCGCGTGCGGTGTCTCGATTGCACTCAAGACTTGGCTCATACCGGTATCGAAATCCTCGGTCCAGAAAATACTATCATAGCGCCCGCCATTCATGACGAAGGTCGACACATGTCCAGCCATTGAAGACCAATGAATGTCAGGCTCCATAGGCCGCTTCCAACGGATCGTGTCCCGAGCAAACAGAAGGAAGCGACGAAACGATTGAATCTGATCAAACTCTTCCTGCCCGTCCACGCCGCCGACCGAGATACCGTATTTCTGTACCAGCAGCGGAACCAGTTTACCGCGATAACGCTGACCATTCCTTTGGATGCCACAAATCTTGTCAAAAAAAGAGCTGAGGATGCGTGTGTAAGGGTTTCGCACACACGTAAACGCGTAAGATCGATGCGCGGTCACATTTGCAGTTATTGTGGCCTGGCTTTCATCCAGGGCCCATTTATGCAGACCTTTCCCAGCATCATGTATATCACCATCGAAAAAGACGCCGTGATCCGAATAAAAGAGGATCTGCCCGATCGTTGAGCACGCGCATTTCGGCACCACGCGATACACCACGCTCTCGCTTTCGGTCATCCATGTCCCGGGAAAGCCCATCCAGCATGGCCCTTGCCTAACTATGCCTCAGACGCGATATTTCCGTTCCGCGCTGATATCGGTGTATCCTGATCGACCCTCCAAATAAAGTCTGTTTATTCAGTCGATATTCACGAGTATGACTATAGCCAGCGGACACTATAATGGGCAGACGACACCGCTATGGCGAAAATCGCTTTCATACTTTTGTGCCACAAGGAACCCGAAGCCATCATTCGGCAGGCCAACATGCTGACGGCTGCCGGTGATTGCATTGCAATCCATTTCGATGCCCGTGCCAAATCCCAGAGCTATCGCTTTATTCGCGAGGCATTGGATAAAAACCCCAATGTGACCTTTACCCGCAAGAGGGTCAAATGCGGCTGGGGAGAATGGTCTTTGGTCGAAGCCTCTCTTCTGGCCATACGCGCCGCCGTCGACGCATTCCCGCGCGCCACGCACTTCTACATGTTGTCAGGGGATTGCGCAGCAATCAAATCCGCACGTTACGCGCATGATTTTCTCGACGCTCAGGATACTGACTACATTGAGAGCCTTGACTATTTCGAAAGCGATTGGATCAAGACCGGTTTGAAGGAAGAGCGGCTAAATTACCGCCATTTTTTCAATGAACGAAAACAAAAGTGGCTGTTCTACGCGTCCATGAGGCTCCAACGTCGGCTGGGTTTGACGCGCCGAGTTCCAGCGGAACTCCATATGCAGATCGGCAGTCAATGGTGGTGTTTGAGGCGAAGGACCGTTGAGTGGATACTCGATTTTGCACACCAACGCCCAGACGTGATGCGTTTTTTTCGCACGACATGGATACCGGACGAGACCTTCTTCCAGACGCTTGTACGGCATTTGGTGCCTGAGTCCGAAATACGCTCGCGAACGTTAACGTTCTTGATGTTCACTGATTACGGAATCCCTGTCACTTTCTACAACGATCACTATGATCTGTTGCTGAGCCAAGATGCGCTTTTCGCGCGAAAGATCAGCAGCGAGGCCAAAGAGCTGAAGACGCGGCTTGGTCAGCTTTATGCCAATGACAAGGCCGATTTCAGCATCTCGGATGAAGGCCGGAGCCTTTACAAATTCCTAACTGGTCGTGGACGGATCGGGCGTCGGTTTGCTACGCGGTTTTGGGAAACTGAGAGCACGCTGGGCCGCGACCGGGAACTGCTGATTGTGATTTGCAAGAAGTGGCACGTTGCCAAAAGGCTTCTGGACCGCATCCGGCAGGCCACAAACCTGCCTGCGATCGAATATCTGTTCAACGAAGAAGGCACATATCTTCCCGATCTCGGCGGGATTCAGGCAACGCTTGCAAAGCGCACGCGGCACCGTCGCGCTTTGATGAGAATGCTGTTTGAGTATTATGAGACCGACAGACTGATCGTGTGCATCGATCCCGGAAACATTGATCTTCTGCAAGACTTTTGTGGCGACCGGGCGACCACGCGGCTGCTCGAAGTGCAATGCGAGTTTTCCAATGACTACCTCGCGGGCCATGCCATGCGGGTGGGCCTCGCCGGAGAACAGACATCCCAGGACACATTGGCGCGCCTTTTGCCCACGATACGCGGCGATATTCTGCACGAGGCTGATACGATCCGAGATGCCGAGTTTGAAAATCACCTGATCTTGCGCCAATCGCAAAGCCCGGAGGATCAGGCTGGACTGATCGCGCGTTTCCTCGATTTGGCAGAGGAAAAGGCGTTAGAGATTGCTCGAACAGATTACCTATTTGCGGATTGAGGAACTCGATGCCCTATTCTTACGACGACCAGAACATCTTTGCCAAAATTCTGCGGGGCGAAATCCCCAATGATACGGTTCTTGAAACCGAGCGGAGTCTGGCATTCCGGGACATCGTGGCCCAGGCACCTGTCCACGTTTTGGTCATCCCCAAAGGACCTTATGTTTGCCATGATCATTTCGCGGCTGAGGCCAGTGCCGACGAGATCGTGGATTTCATGCGCGCCACAGCAGAGGTTTGCCGGATGAGCAATGTTTCACCCGGCGATGGGCATAGCGGCTTTCGTGTTATCGGCAATGCGGGAGAAGCGGCCAGACAGGAAGTGCCGCATTATCATCTGCATATTCTTGGTGGTCGTCCGCTCGGCGGTCTCCTGCCAGCAGGTTGAACGCTAAGTCCGCGACGGCACGCGCGAAGCTTGCCGCATTCGCACAATAGCCCCATATGCAGATCCGATGACCGAGGCAGCACAAACACCAAGCGATGACGGGCTTCGCGCCCGCGCGGGCCGTTTCATCGACAGGCCGCTGGTTCAGAATTTTATCCTCGGGATAATCCTCTTCAACGCGATCATCTTGGGGCTTGAAACGTCGCAGACAGCGATGGCCGCTGCCGGACCGCTCTTGCTGGCGTTGGACAAGATCTGTCTCGCGATCTTCGTAGTCGAACTGGGGTTAAAGCTCTTTGCGCGCGGAACATCTTTCTTTCGCGACGGGTGGAACGTTTTCGACTTCATCATTGTGGGAATTTCCCTGATCCCCGCCTCACAGGGTCTCTCTGTTCTCCGGGCCATGCGGATTTTGCGACTGTTGCGTGTGCTCTCTGTGACGCCCTCATTGCGCCGGGTCGTCGAAGGTTTGATGAACGCCCTGCCCGGTATGGGGTCGGTGTTTTTGCTGATGGGTATCATTTTCTACATCGGCGCGGTCATGGCGACAAAGCTGTTTGGCGCCTCTTTCCCTGAATGGTTCGGCACGATCGGAAGGTCCGGCTACTCGCTCTTTCAAATCATGACGCTGGAAAGCTGGTCCATGGGCATCGTGCGCCCGGTCATGGAGGTTTATCCCTTCGCCTGGGCGTTCTTTGTTCCGTTCATCCTCGTCACGACGTTCGCGGTTGTGAACCTTGTTGTCGGTCTGATCGTGAACTCGATGCAGGACGCACACGGCGCTGAGGATGCAGAGCGCACCGATATCTACCGCGAAGAGGTGCTGGAGCGTCTCGCTGCCATCGAACAAGAGCTCAAACAGCGCGACTGATCACGCACCGCGCGTGAGCGTGAGAAACACATCTTCGAGATCGGCCTGCTCCGTGCGCATATCTGCAATGGTTATGCCAGCGGCACGAACGGCCTCAAGCACCTGACCGGCAGACATCATTTGAGCCCTGTAGCGGATCTCAAGCAGACCATCCGTGCGGGTCAGTGTCTCGAGTCCGGGTCCTTCGGGGAGTTTTTCCAGCTGCGCCTCAGGCGTCACAATCATGGTGCGCGCATCGAGCTGAGCCAGCAGATTGGCCGTGCTGTCGCGCGCTCTGAGCAAACCATCATCGATGATCGCAATCTCATCGCACATCTCTTCGGCCTCTTCGAGGTAGTGGGTGGTCAGAATGATCGTCATGCCCGAGTCATTGAGTTTGCGGACATTCTCCCACAGCATCTGGCGCAGCTCGATGTCGACACCAGCCGTCGGCTCATCCAGAACCAGCACGCGAGGGCCATGTACGAGCGCCTTGGCCAGAAGCAGCCTGCGCCGCATGCCACCTGATAAGGTGCGCGCATAGGCCTCGGCCTTGTCCGAAAGGCCCACAAGCTCAAGGATTTCATCACTCCGCCGCTCAGCCTTGGGCACGCCATAAAGCCCTGCCTGCACTTCTAACGCGGCGCGGGGTGTAAAAAACGGATCGAGGTTCAGCTCCTGCGGCATTACTCCGATCGCGGCACGGCTCTGACGCGGGTTCACATCTTGATCAAACCCCCAGATCACGACCTGTCCCGCGCTCTTGATCACGAGTCCCGCAAGAATGTTGATCAACGTCGATTTTCCCGCGCCATTCGGTCCAAGCAGGCCAAAGATCGACCCGGCTGGCACATCCAGATCCACGCCCTTGAGCGCGCGCTTGGGGCCCGTGGACCCGCTGGCGCGATAGGTTTTTTCCAACCCCGTGATCTCAATCGCCTTATCCGGCATATCCTTTTCCTGAACATGACTGCGCAACTTCGGCGCGTATCAGGTCGCGGCGCAAAGGGAAACAGGACGCGACCCGCAATCGAAACAGGCAAAGCGGCGCGTGTTGACAGTCAGAGAGACGCTTTAGCTTTGGATGGACGCGCATCGACACTGGCCCTGCCTCGCAGGTCATGGCACAACGCGCCAGAGTGCAATCGGGGGACAGCATGACGTTTGGCAAAGGACACCACCTTCACCTGATCGACGGCTCGGCGTTCATTTTTCGCGCCTACCACGCTCTCCCGCCACTGACGCGCAAATCAGATGGCCTGCCGATCGGCGCTGTATCTGGGTTTTGCAATATGCTTCAACGATACATCGAGGACAGTGCAGGCGCCGACGCACCAACGCATCTGGCTGTGATCTTTGACAAGGGCAGCCATACGTTCCGCAATGATCTCTATTCCGAATACAAGGCCAATCGCGATGAGATGCCCGAGGATTTGCGACCCCAGATCCCTCTGACCCGTCGGGCGACCGAAGCGTTCAACGTCGCCTGCAAGGAAATCGAAGGCTACGAGGCCGATGACATCATCGCAACACTCGCTGTGCAAGCCCGCGCGGCAGGCGGGCGCGTGACTATTGTGAGCTCCGACAAGGATTTGATGCAATTGGTGGGCGACGGTGTCGAAATGTTCGACGCGATGAAAAACCGCCGACTGGGAAGAGACGAGGTACACGAGAAATTCGGTGTCTATCCAGAGCGTGTGGTTGATGTCCAAGCGCTTGCCGGGGACAGCGTCGACAATGTCCCGGGCGCGCCCGGCATCGGTGTAAAGACCGCCGCGCTTTTGATCAACGAATACGGCTCTCTCGAAGAGCTTCTGGACCGCGCCGAAGAGATCAAGCAACCCAAACGGCGCGAAACACTGATCGGTCACAGACCCCAAATCGAGCTGTCCAAGCAGCTAGTTCAACTGGATGAAAAAACGCCCCTCGATTTCACTCTTGATGATCTGGAAGTGTTGGAACCAGAGCCCGAGAGGTTAATGGCTTTTCTGGCGGAAATGGAATTCCGAACGCTCACCAAGCGCATCGCCGAGGCGTTGGATGTTGAGCCTCCAACGATCGCTGAGCCATCTGCGCCCACATCTGACGCCTCTGCCCCTGAATGGCCAGCCATTGCCCCCGAAACCTATGAACGCGTCGATGATATGGCGCGGCTGGAGGCTTGGATCGAGAAAATCAACGAGCGTGGATATGTCGCCTTCGACACGGAAACCACGTCATTGGATGAAATGCAGGCGGACCTTGTCGGCATCTGCCTCGCGGTAGAGCCCGGAGAAGCCGCCTATATTCCACTGGCGCACAAGGATCCGGGGTCGGATGACCTTTTTGGCAGCGATGCGCTTCTCGAAGGCCAACTTGATCGAGACGCTGTGCTCAACGCGTTGCGGCCCGTGTTGGAAGACGCCTCAGTACTCAAGATCGGGCAAAACATGAAGTATGACGCCAAGATCATGGCCAATTACGGCATCCACGTTGCGCCAATCGATGACACGATGCTGATGTCCTATGCGTTGCATTCCGGGATTCACAATCACGGGATGGACACGCTGTCGGAACGCTATCTCGACCATACGCCGATCCCTATCAAGGAAGTGCTAGGCAGTGGCAAGTCGATGATCACCTTCGACAAGGTGCCGATCGACGAGGCCGTGAAATACGCAGCCGAGGATGCTGATATCACTCTGCGCCTATGGATGACGTTCAAGCCAAAGCTTCCAGCCTCTCGGGTCACGCGTGTTTATGAAACGCTGGAACGTCCGCTGGTCCCGGTGTTGGCGCGGATGGAACGGCGCGGTATTCTGGTTGACCGCGAAACGCTGTCGCGCATGTCCAATGCCTTTGCGCAGAAGATGGCTGGCCTTGAGGCCGAGATACACGAGCTCGCGGGTGAAAACTTCAATGTTGGATCTCCAAAGCAGTTGGGAGAGATCCTTTTTGACAAGATGGGGATCGAGGGTGGCAAACGCGGCAAAACCGGTGCCTATGCCACTGGGGCGGATGTGCTCGAAGATCTGGCCACAGAGCATGATCTGCCAGCTCGCGTGCTGGATTGGCGGCAGCTCTCAAAGCTGAAATCGACCTACACGGACGCGCTCCAGGATCATATCGACCCCGATACCGGACGTGTGCATACATCCTATGTCCAGAGCGGGGCGAGCACCGGGCGTTTGGCCTCCACAGATCCCAACCTCCAGAACATTCCGATTCGCACAGAGGAAGGTCGGCGCATCCGCGAGGCCTTCGTGGCCGGTGAAGGTCAAACTCTGGTTGCACTCGACTACAGTCAGATCGAATTGCGAATCCTTGCGCATATGGCCGATATTCCTGCCCTGAAACAGGCTTTTGCAGATGGTCTCGACATTCATGCGATGACAGCGTCTGAGATGTTCGATGTCCCGCTGGAGGATATGACGCCGGAAGTACGCCGTCGTGCGAAAGCAATTAATTTCGGCGTGATTTACGGGATTTCCGGCTATGGTCTGGCCCGCAATCTTCGCATCCCCCGGGTCGAGGCACAGGCCTTTATAGACCGGTACTTCGAACGTTTCCCCGGC
>JBCCNY010000026.1:0-15942 GCA_039025595.1 Pseudomonadota bacterium
CACAGTGTGTTTCTCAAGATGACACAAAAATGCCATGATTTCTGTTTCGAGAAAGTAGAATTTTAACTATGTTACTTATGGTTGTTAAATGGTGGGGACATGTATGTCTTTCGTGCGTATGGCCCGTGTGGCTATTTTCTCAGGACTCGTCGGTGGCATTGCGGCGGCGGGTTTTCCTTTCCCCGGTAAGGCATCCGCCGAGATGCCCACGGGATACCTCTCCCTAGCTCAGGATGAACGGCTCGCGGCGCCCGCGTCGTCGCTGGTGCGCATATCGCAAAACGGCGTCTCGAAGCCGTTGATCGCGGCACGCTATATCGAAACGCCCTCTCCTCTGCCCCTCGCGGGTTGGTTGCTGGGCGCTGTGCTCATCGGGCTGACTGCTTTTGAGTTTCGACGCGCCAAAGTGACCTGGTTATGAGGGAGGCGGGTTTAACGGCAGCAATAGCTCCGACCCGACGAGAGACATCCATGCCTTTGCAAAACAGAGTCCTGCCGACTGGTGAAATCATCGCCCATCCCGCTCGTGGTATGATCATGGGCAATCGTGGCATTTTGCACGACGACAACAAAGAACTGCTCAAAAGACGGTGGCAGCACACCCATTGGGTCACCTGCCTGACAGAGTTCAAGGACCGCAAGCGACTGCTTATGGAACCTGGCAACTACACGGAGTTGTTTTTTCTCGATGAGGCTGTATCGCTGGCGGCGGGTCACCGGCCTTGCGCAGAGTGCCGACGCGGCGCTTACATGCGGTTTCGAACACGCTTTGACATGGCCAACGGCACATCGTCTTTATCGGCGCTGGATAAAATGCTGCACCGCGATCGTGTGACGCGCAAACGTGAACAGGTTCGCTTCGAGGCGGAATTAGAAACCCTGCCAGACGGGACCATGATCCTTCATCGCAACCGGGCATATCTGGTGTTTGGTGACGCCTTGCTGCGCTACGAACCTGATGGATACAGTTCGAGAGTTACCAGACCGACAGGTATGGCGACGGTGCTAACGCCGCGGTGTACGGTGGCGACGCTGGCTCTTGGATATGTGCCAGAGTATCATAGTTCCGCCGTGCGGCTCTCAACCGGCTCGGCGTAAAATCACACCGGTCTGTCCCGGACCACCCTCTTGCCTCGCGGCAGAACAATTCGCATGGTCTTGCCATGACATCAGACGTGACCTGGGGCGTTGTGGCCACGATCCGCGCACCGACCAATGACATTCTGGATTTCGCGGCGCACTACCTGGATCGTGGGGCAAACCGGGTTTTTGTCTATCTGGACCAGGACGCACCGAAGGCCCGCGCCGCGCTAAAGCAGCATCCGAAATGCCGAGTTATCTTGACGGATGAAGGGTATTGGACGCGACGCAGGCAAAAACGCGGGCGCCCTGAGGGCCATCAGCATCGACAGGTCGTGAATGCAACACATTGCTATAACCGAGGCCCAAAGGTCGATTGGTTGTTGCACGCTGATGTCGACGAATTCCTGGTGACCGCGACGCCGCTGTCACAGCAGCTTGCGGTTTTGCCTCCGGGCACGCTCTCGGCGCGGGTTCGACCGGTTGAGGCTATGCAAGCGGATCCCGAGGATCCACCGGTCGATGGACAGATATGGTGCAAGAGCTTTGACCCGAGGCCCAGCATTCGGAAGGCTGAAACGCGGGACATCTATCCTGAATTCGGCATGCACCTTAACGGCGGATTTCTCAGCCATGTGGCGGGAAAGATCTTTGTCAGGACCGGTCAAGACAATATCATCATCCGAATTCACAATGCTTTTCGCGATGGGGTGAAAGATGACCGACCCGAGGACCTACCAGACTGCCGTCTCGTTCACTTGCATGCCCCAAGCTGGGAAGACTGGTGGCCGCGCTACAGATACCGTTTGATGCATGGTTCCTATCGGCCTGATCTAAAGGGAGTGGCGAGTGATCCCAAAGCCACGCTGACGATGCATGATCTGCTGTCCAGTATAGAACGAAACGGTGGAGAAAACGCGCTGCGTGCCTTTTATCGAGACGTCTGCGTCGCGACGCCAGAACTGCGCGAGCGCTTGGATCGGAAGGGGCATCTACATTCTGTAGCGCTCGAACTGGAGCGAAAGCGTCGTGATCATTTTGTAGGAAGTGATTAATGTTTCGTTTATGGTAACAATATGGGCATATTGTGCCTTTTGTAGGCGAAACGACAGCGGCATTGACCAACGCGTGATTACGCACTAAGTGCGACCCACCGAGGGCGACGTGCGCTTTCGAGGCGAAGGCGGGCCAGGAAAGTGTCCGCATATGACGGACATACATGGCTAGATTTTCTGAACTTAACCTCAATCCGAAGGTACTCAAAGCTGTTGAAGAGGCCGGGTACGAAACACCCACCCCGATCCAGGAAGGGGCTATTCCCCCTGCATTAGAAGGACGCGATGTGCTCGGCATCGCGCAAACGGGCACCGGGAAAACCGCGAGTTTCACACTGCCGATGCTGTCCCTTCTGGCCCGCGGCAGGGCTCGGGCGCGGATGCCGCGGTCTCTGGTGCTCTGTCCGACCCGCGAACTGGCCGCGCAGGTGGCGGAGAACTTCGATACCTATTCCAAATACCTCAAGCTCACGAAAGCCTTGCTGATCGGCGGTGTGAGCTTTGGCGAACAGGAAAAGCTGATCGACAAAGGTGTGGATGTCCTGATCGCCACGCCGGGCCGTCTGCTGGATCACTTCGAGCGGGGCAAGCTGCTCTTGACCGGCGTTCAGGTCATGGTCGTCGATGAGGCAGACCGCATGCTCGATATGGGATTTATCCCCGATATCGAGCGCATCTTTTCACTGACACCCTTTACCCGCCAGACCTTGTTCTTCTCGGCCACCATGGCGCCAGAGATCGAACGGATCACAAATACATTCCTGCAAGCGCCGGAGCGGATCGAGGTGGCGCGCCAAGCCACGGCGTCCGAGACGATCGAGCAAGGCGTGGTGATGTTCAAAGGCTCGCGTCGCGACCGCGCCGATAGCGAAAAACGCAAGCTTTTGCGCGCCATGATCGATGGCGAGGGCGAGGCCTGCACAAACGCGATTATTTTCTGCAATCGCAAGACCGACGTGGATATCGTCGCAAAATCACTTGGAAAATACGGCTATAATGCTTCACCAATTCACGGGGATCTGGAACAGTCCCAGCGCACCCGCACGCTTGAGGCATTCCGGGATGGCAACCTGACCCTGCTTGTGGCGTCTGACGTAGCCGCGCGGGGCCTTGATATTCCCTCTGTCAGCCATGTCTTTAACTTCGATGTCCCCAGTCATGCCGAAGATTACGTGCATAGGATCGGTCGAACCGGACGCGCAGGTCGCGAGGGCAAAGCGATAACGCTGTGCAATCCACGAGATACAAAATCGCTAAGCGCAGTGGAAAACCTGATCCAGAAAGAAATTCCGCGCCTCGACAATCCGTTGGACGCGCCAGCCGCGATGGCGGAGCCAAGTAACGAGACCGAAAGCGCGGCGGAGCTGGTCCAGGAAACAGAACGCCCGAAGAAATCGCGCAGGAGCCGGTCGCGCCGTTCCGACAAGTCGCGCGACGCGCAGGCGACTGTCGCCGCGGGCCACCCCGAGACGCAAGAGGATGTGACCGCCATCACCGGCAAAAGCGGCGGTAAGGCTGTGAAGGAAAACACTTCACGTTCTACCAAGTCACGCAGGGAAGACCTGGTAGGTATGGGCGATCATTTACCCGGCTTCATAGCAAAGAGTTTTACCGAACGCATGGCGTCCTAGACGGTGCCAAAATCGCGCGTGAGACGGTCCTCATGAATCATATTGCCATCAATGTGCTTGAGAGCGTGTTCACCGAAGACAAAAAAGAACGCATTTTTCTTGATGTCATCGACGCATTTGGCAAAGCGGCGGCAGTCGGATGAAAGAGAACACATCCGCGCGCATCCATGAGGTCAAGAGCGGTCCTTGGGCCAGCGACGAGCAGTTCTGTCAAACCTAGGTAGGATTGGCGATCAAGAACGACACCTGACGCACGCTTGTCTGGAACGGGTTCAGGCGCGCTAGGGTATAGTCCTCTCGGTGAACGCTGCTCCGAACGCTCTCCGCCTTTTCTCCTGCACCGGACAGCAACATGTTTCGCGGTTGGCCTCGACCTAACTTTCCCACGCTTCATCAGGTGTGAATTCAATTTCGAAATCCGTGTCGCGTCGCCACTTCATAGCGTCTACTCTACGGATCGTTCCATCGGGGTCGAGTCCCTCCCCCAGAGCATAAGGCTTCACCCAATACTCCAATACGCGTCTTCGAACAGAGTTCATCGACGGGACTGAATCGCAGCATCTGATATGCGGAGGGTCGCCATAATGCAGTCGGCGCGTCATGATATCGTGTCGCAAAAGGCCGACTGGGCCGTGACGGGGCTGAGGCAAAAAGACGGAGGATAGCCCCATCGACCTTGAAAAAGCGACATCGAAGGGGTGGCCGCAACGTTGGCAGGAGATCCGAGCCAGGACCGCCTCTCTCGCATAGATATTGGCCATGAGATTCGGTTGGAAACGGACATACCGGGGCACGGCGTTCTCATCGAACCAAATTGGGTCTTCGTCGATCCGGACCAGAATATCGAAATAATGCGTGTGCATAACTCTCTCAACTCAACCGGCTTATGATCACAGTCACTTCCGGTTTTTTCCCGATCTCGACCTGCGCGCTTTGACGGACGGTGCGCCGCAACCCCTCTTCCAGCGCATTGTCATCTTTGAGCGTCGGGGTTTTGGCGCGTCCCATAAACTGGCTGAGATCTTCCTCCAGCACGTCGACGAGCGGCGCGCGGCTATCGCCTTCTGGGGCTAAACCGTTGATTTCACACCACGGCTCGCCCATGGGCTCGTCGTCTTCGTCGAGGATTACATTGACGGTCACATGGCCATTCAACGCCATACGAATCCGGTCACGCACGATGCCATCCAATGCACCTATCTGCACCGAGCCATCCAGATAGGTGCGTCCCGTTTCCACATATTCCGCCACATCGGCGCGGTTTCCGCTGAGGTCGATCATCGTGCCATTCGGAGCCAAGATGCCAGCGGACCCGTTGCTTTGCGCGAGTTTGACATGCTCGCGCAGATGGCGGTGCTCGCCATGCATCGGCACGACAAATTGTGGCGATAAAATCTCGTGGAACCGCGTCAGATCAGGTCGATTGGCGTGGCCTGAGACATGATAAAGCCCGCTGCTATCGTCGATCACATCCACACCCTTTTCGCTGAACTGATTGATGATGCGAATAACACCGCGTTCATTGCCGGGAATGGTTTTGGAAGAGAAGAGGAACATGTCCCCTTCCCGCATCTCGATACCTTGATAGGAGCCGTTCGCAAGTTGCGCGCTGGCGGCCCGTCGCTCGCCTTGCGATCCTGTCACGATCAGCATCAGATTTTCCCGCGGGATCTCGGCGGCGTCCTCGGCCCGAACAGTCTTGGGGAAATCGCCCAGAATTCCCGTCTCGACAGAGGCCTCGATCATCCGCCGCATCGCACGACCCAGCAGGCAAACAGAGCGCCCCGCGCGCTGCCCGGCCTCTGCCAGCGTTTTGACCCGCGCCACATTGCTGGCAAAGGTCGTGGCCACGAACATGCCTTTACAACTGATGATCAAGCGCTCAATTTCGGGGCCGACACTGCTCTCAGAACGCCCTTCATGTGCATTGAAAACATTGGTGGAATCACAAATCAGCGCGCGCACACCGGTTGCGCCGATGGCCTCCCACATCGTGGCATCGAAGGGTTCTCCAACAACAGGATCAAGATCGATCTTGAAATCCGCCGAATGCACCAACCGCCCGGCTGGCGTGTCGATCACAAGGCCGGAGCTCTCAGGTATGGAATGTGAGATCGGCGCAAACCCGACCTCAAAGGGGCCTGCCTGCACAGTCTCTGGCCAAGCGGACACAGTGCGGACAGTGCGCTCGTTGCCGCCGAGATCCTCCAATTTGCGGCGCGCGATATGAGCCGTGAAACTGCGTGCATAGACCGGCGCACCGAGCCGCGCATGCAAATGGGCAATGGCGCCCACATGATCTTCGTGGGCATGGGTGATAAAGATCGCCTCCAAACGTGAAGAACGCTCTTCAAGCCACTGAATATCAGGAAAAATCAGGTCGACTCCAGGCGTGCCGTCCATATCTGGAAAGGCTACGCCCAAATCGACGAGGATTAGCCGTTCCTGATCCCGGGGGCCATAGCCATAGATGTAGGCATTCATGCCAATCTCGCCCGCCCCGCCGAGGGGGAGATAGATGAGTCTGTCGCTACTCACGCATTATCCATTCGTGTTAAAAGCATGAATGACTGTCAGACCATGCATGGTCAGGTCATCCTCAATGAAATCAAACAGCAGATCACCCTGAGCAAAGAGCGGTGCCAACCCGCCGGTGCCGATGATCTGCATGGGCCGTTCGTATTCCGCGCGAATACGCGCGGAAATCCCGTTTACCAAGCCGACATATCCCCAGAAAACCCCGGATTGCATGCAATCGACCGTGTTTGTACCGATAACTTTCTGTGGCTTTGTGACATCGACATGGGGCAGCGCGGCGGCGGCACTGTGCAACGCCTCCAGGGACAAGTTCACACCCGGCGCGATCACACCGCCGACATAGGCGCCATCTTGCGCCACGACATCAAAGGTCGTGGCCGTCCCGAAATCAACCACGATGAGATCTCCGCCGTAAAGATCATAGGCCCCCGCCGTGTTGACGAGGCGATCGGGGCCCACCTGAGTGCCCTCATCGACCCGAGGCGGCACCGGCAAGGCGCAGTCAGGCTTGCCGACCACCATCGGGCGACACCCAAAGAACCGGTCAGAAAAAACCCGCAGATTAAAGACAACACGCGGCACGGTGGAGGAAATGATCACGTCTGTGATCTGCGGCTCGATCCCGTAATGCTCCACCAGCGTGGAAAACCAGGTGAAATAGGCATCAGCGGTACGGGCGTGATGGGTCGATGTGCGAAGCGTGCACAAAAAGGTCTTTCCATCCCAGATCGAAAAGACCGTATTCGTATTACCGCAATCTATCGCCAGAAGCATCGGAAAACCTTCAAAAATACACGTCCGCCGCTGGAATCGCGACACGCGTATCGGGCGTAGATAGAACAAGTTGGCCGCTGTCGTCTACCGTATCGAAAGTACCGGTCATTTCCCTGTCTCCCATGCGCACCATAATCTCCTGACCAAGGCGCGCAGCGTGGGTCAGCCAGGCCTCGCGGATAGGGCCAAAACCTAACCTGCTAAACACAGCCTCTCGCCGGGCATAGCTTCGCGCGAGGTGATCTAAAAAAGTCAGTGGCGCGACAACTTCGCCCGTCCACGACGCCAGAGCCACCGGGGGAAACGCCGCATTCTCGACCTCTTCAGACGAGGGAGCGTGGGCGAGGTTGACACCGATGCCGATTGCCAGAACCGGAGGCGCGCCGGTCGTCTCTAGCAGAATACCCGCCACCTTACCGCCGCCGAGCAGCACGTCATTGGGCCATTTCAGCGACAAGGGCGTGCCCTGAGGCGTGAGATCTGACAGAACATCATAGAGCGCCAGCGACGCCACGAAAGACCGTAGAGCCAAGCGCTCCGGTGGTTCGTCAAGCGGTGTTGCAAGCGTCGCGGCAAAATTGCCCTCGGGGTTGACCCATGCGCGGCCACGGCGCCCGCGTGCCTTGTTCTGGTGAAGCGCACAGATCCATAGCGGCGCGTCAAGACCCGGCGCCCGGCGCAAGGCCTCCGCATTGGTGCTGTCGGTCTCGTCCAGCACGCAGCGCCCCACTCCTTTGGGCCAGATCGCATCAGCGCTCAAGACGCGACGCGGCGGTTTCCAGAACCGCTTCCAATCCGCCAAGCGAGATAAGCGCCAATACTGTCAGGCCCGCCGATCCAGCCAAAATCAGGTCCGGCAACCTTGCAGAGCGGATGTCGACATCACTCACCATAGGGGCCATGTAGAGCTGCCACGCCGGTCGAAGGAAGGCAAAACTCGCAGCAGCCATAGCGCAAACACCCGCCACGCTTTGCCAAATCAATCCGCTTTCATACATGGCCTGCAACATGTGGAGGCGTACCACAAAGCCAGCCAGAGGCGGTACTGCCGCGGCACTCAAAAGCAAAAGAAGCACGGCAAAGGCCTGCGGCATCTGAGAGGAGGAGAGGCCGCTGAGATCGCGCAACGTATCGACCGCCTGTCCGTTCTTTTCGAGACGAGCGACAAAGGCAATCATCCCGACAAGAGCCGCGCCCTGAAGCATCATCGAAGCCAGCATGGACGTCGTGCCCGCAACACTATCCGCCGAGAGAGCCATCACGCCGAATCCTGCCCCCATTGTCGCGAAGGCGGCGCATAGATGAGACAGGCGCAAGGCCGCAAAGGACGCCACAAAGCCCGCGACAACCGACAGAAGACCGAAACCCGCTAAAACGGGTTGCCACAAAGCGGTTACCTCCCCAAAAGCTGTAGAAACGAGGCGCGCGAAACCGCTCAATAGTGCCAGTGGAGCCGCACCCACCACCAGCGCCACGATGGGCCAGGGCGTGGCCTCGAGGGCGAGTTGTAACCAAAGATGAAACGGGGCAAGCGCCAGCGCAAATGCAAGTCCAGCAAGAAGGATCGCCAGCCCCATCGAGAATAGCGGCGACGGCGCCTCGGTCAGCAGATCAGCGAGATCTTCATAGGACGTTGCGCCAGTGGCCCAGATCACGAGGACGATGCCAAAAAGAACTAAGGCAAAGCAAAAAAAGCCCGACAGCGCCGTGCGTAACCCTGCCGCAACCGCCCGGCCGCTATTTTCACGCAGCGCAATCAACACGTAAAGAGAGACCGAGTACAGTTGAAACCCAAGAAAAAGCGCCAGAAGATCGGCCGCGGCACTTACCAGGAGCAGGCCCAAAACAGACATCAGAAAGAGCGCGAGAACGTAAGGGTCTCGCGCGGTCGCACGCTGGCCACCTTCCATACCGATGGCCAGGGCTGCCGCAGAGGCCAAGAGGACAAAAACCTGGCTCACACGACTGAACGCATCTTCGATCAAGAGATCGCCGGAAAGAAACCGGGCGCCCTCGCCATACAAAATGATCCAAAAGGCGAGACCTGCTAGGGCAAGCGCAGTCATCCCGAATGTGCGGAACTCGAGGGCCCGGTCCATGATAAACGTGCGAAACACGACAATCGCCACCGCTGCCGAAGCGAGAATAAGTTCGGGCAGCAACGCCAGTGTTTCAGCCAACATGCGGGCGTTCCGTTCAGCGTGAGACTTGCAGGTCTATATCGCGCAAAGGGCGAAGAGACGCTGTCTGCGCGGGATGCGTGAACCCGGCGAAGCTCTTTGAGGTCTCCAAGCCCGCTTGCCGCTCTTGCTCGAAAAGCTCGGCAAGCGATTGCGTTGCGGCGCCCGTGCGATCTGTGACAAAAGCAGGATAGAGCCCCAGAACCAGCGTAACCGCAGCCACGGACATCAGGGTTAACCGTTCACGCGGCTTGAGATCTTCTACGGATTTGAGACTTTCCTTGATCAGATCGCCACGCATTATCTTGCGAAAGGCCGATAGAAGCGCACCCGCGATCAACCCGAGCGAGACGAACGCCACGATGACAACCCAAGGGGATGCAGCCGCAAGACCGCTCAGTGTCAGAACCAGCGCGACGAAGCCTGCACTGCCGGGAAGTCCAAGCGCCGTCCAGATCATAAAGAGCATCAAGCCGGCAAAGACAGGCATTTTGATCGACAGCCCACCAAACGAGTCGAGGCGTGTGCTATTCTGCCGATCAAGCAAAACCCCTGCCGAAAGAAGCAACCCACCTGCGACAAGGCCCTGGCTGAGCATCAGGATAATCGCGCCATCGAACCCCTGACGGTTGAGAGAGAAGAGACCCATCGCCGCAAGAGCAATCAACGTCATGCTGATATAGGCCACCATCTTGCGAAAATCACTCTGCGATAGAGCAGAGACAGCGGCAAATAGCGCCGTGGCAGAGGCCAGGGCAAAGATGAGCGGTGATAGCTGCAGGGCCCCGGTTGGGAAAATCGGCAAGGCAATCCGTAACAAACCGTAGCCCGCCAACAACGTCAGAAGCGCGCTCAGCACGATCGCGGCAGCCAACGGTGCGCGCAATTGGGCATCCGGGTGCCAGGCGTGCAAAGGCCAGATTGGCAACTTGACCGCGAGACCCAGCGTGACCGCCAGACACAGCAGCGTCTGGATCCCACCTGCAACGTCCAGACCCAGTAACCGGATGTCTTCTTTGGCAAACTGGTGGTCCAGCAATCTGCTGATATCGGTTGTGCCAGCTTCGGTGAACATCACGATCATCGCGCTGAGAAGAAAGATCGCCCCGAAGGCACTCGCCAGCAAAGCACCGAAACTCGCCGTCTCTCGCCCCGGCCCGCCCCAGATCCCGATGAGCAAAAAGACAGGCACCATCGCCGCTTCGAGAAACAGGAAGAACAGCACAAGATCGAGAGACATCAAGGCGCCAAGAACGAAGGTCTCAAGCAACAACAAAGAGACCATATACTCTTTGACCCTGTGCGTGACCTCCCACGAGGCGATGATAACCAAAGGCATCATGAAGGCCGTCAGTCCGACAAACATCACGCTGAGGCCATCAATCCCAATCTTGTATTGCAGCCCGAACATCCACGCTCGTTCTTCGACCAACTGAAAACCGATTGTGTCCGTGCTGAATCCCACGAGGACGATCAACGCCATCAAGAATGTCAGCGCTGTCGCAAACAAGGCCACCCAACGCGCATTTCGCTGCGCCATCTCATCTTCACCACGCAGGAAAATGGCAAGGATGAGCCCGGCCAGTGCAGGGGTAAAGGTCAGAATGGAAAGAACGTTATCCATCACCCTGCCCCGCTTAAAAGAACGATCCAAACGATCAGGACAACAATGCCAATTCCCAGGGCCACCCCATACCCAGCCAGCAACCCGCCTTGGAGCCTGTTGGCCTGTTCCGCCAGCACCGGCGCAAGCCTCAGAGCTCCAACTCTGGCTGGATCACCGCTCTCGTCAATTTGGGTGCGGGACAATGCAGACGTCAGCCAGTCCAGCGGCGCAACCACCAGCAGTCGCAGAAGAGCGACCATGTACCAGCCGTTCAGTAAGACGTTATGTGCCCAAGGCACGGCATTTTTCATTCTGTCGCTAAAGCCCGGGCTCAAAGCAGCGAAGACAAGTGCCAGCCCTAAACCGATCAGGCTCGCAAGTCCGACCCAAACGCTTGAAACGTCAGGCTGGGATGTTGTGGCAAAAAGGGCCGGCAAGACGCTGACAGTGGCGAAGGCGACAACAAGGGTGTTTAGGACTTTTCCACTTGGCGCAGGGTTTTTCACCTGACCTGAGCCCCGGCGTGCAAACAAAAACACCCGAAAGACCAGCCGCCATGCCGCAAAGCTACAAAAGCTCAGTGCGACGACACCGGTCCAGAACAATTCTTGCGACGGTGCAGACGACAAGGCGGAGAAGACGGAAGTCATGCTGGAGTATCCCGACAAGCCGATCTCACTGCCCGGCAGGCCCAGAGCCGTGAACGACGCTGCCGCCAAAACAGATGCGGCAAAGATCGCCGGCATTGCCCGCCCCAGAGCGCCGAAATCGTCAAGGTCTCGCGCCTTCGCGCCGCGGTCTGTGGCGATTCCGACTGCCAGGCTCAGCGCGGCCAAGGCGGCCATTGCACTTACCAAGTGCGCCATGGCAGCCTGTGAAGCCCCCAATCCCAAGGCGGACAGGACAAATCCGAATTGAGCGCTGGCCAGACAGGCAACGACGCGTAGCGGGTCAGATTGTGCGATGGCACTGGTAGACGCAATCACTGTGGTTGCCACGGCACCCGCGACAAGCCACCACGATGCAACCGGCGCGAGGCCAAGTATCGGGCCCATGTGCACCAGGAGCGCGGACGCCGCCAGAACCGGTCCGGCGGCGACTATCATCACAGCGCCTGGCAAAGGAGACGTAGTTGCATCTGAAAACCAGCCGAAGAAGACGGCCTGCGCGCCCATAATCAGGCAAGCCAAGCCGATACCCGCCGCAATCAATTCAGTGGCAGGCATCTGCAGAGCAAAAAGCGGCAGGCGCACCTGCTCCAGATCGGGAAGCGCCTGAAAGATCTCATCAAACCGGATTGTATCTGTCAGCGCAAAGACAAAGCCCAGCACAATGAGCAAAACCAGTTCTCCCGCTCGAAGCGTTAGTGCTACGCGCAACGCAGCTTTACCAGCCGCGGGTTTGCGCGCCACGAGACCGGTCAGGATATAGGTGGCAAACCCTACCAGGACCCAGCCAGCCAAAAACTGAGCCAGATCATCGGCAACGATCAGCAATAGCATCGCGGTGGTCATGGTGCCAATACCAGAACACAGCCGTGCATCCTGGCCTGGCACAGGCTTGGCTTTTTCGTTGCTTGGATCCGTGCGGCGCATCTGCACCAGAGCGACGACGTGCAGCAGAGCTGCGATATTGGTCACCAGAACAAGGAGCGGAACGGTATCTCGATCCAACCGAAACGCAAACGCCGCAGATAGCGAGCCCGACTCGATCCAGGTGTAGAGATCGCGCACAACTAACGCCTCTTGCACATTAAGAGCGATAAACCATGCGATGATCGCCGCGACGAGCATCAGAAATGTCGCTGTCCATTGTGCGGCGGCCTCTCCGATCGTCCGCCAGGCTAAACCGGTAATGCATGCACCAATCAGCGGAGCAAGCAAAAGGGTGTGTTCCATCGGCTCAGCCTCTCGGTGCGTTTATTCGGCGGAGCCCGAGGGCGCCACGCCGACGATAGACGCATATCATAAGCGCACCCGCAACGCCCGCCTGCGCTGCGACCGCAAAGACGATCGATATTGCCCAATACGGGGGCGACCCGTTGGGGGAATAGGCCTGTGCAGCAACGATGAGTACAACGCAGGCCAACGTTGCGATCACGCCCGACAACATGATCAAGATCAAGTGCCCACGGCGACGAAGACATCCCAACAATCCAATCACAAATGTCAAACCGGCCAGGGCGATCACATATTCCTGCATGATCATTGGCCGCGAAAGCTCCGGTACTGACGATTGGGCACGCAACTGCACTGCGCCATCGCTCTATCCTTTCGGGTCATAGGCCTGTTTTGCCCCGCGCAGGGAAGCATATAGCGCCGCGCAGGCGCAAGGCTCGCTCGAGAGTGTGTAAAGCGCGACATCCCTCGCCGTTCCGTCAAGATCCTCTGCAATCCGGTCGAGCGTGGCAAAGATCCGGGAGCCGCGCTCATGCGTGGACACGATGTCCAGCGCCGCCTCGGTTCGGTCAAAAGGTGTGCGCGCACCCATGTTTTCCTCGGAGGTGCGAAATCTCAGACCCTCGCCCGGTTCGCAATCGACAATAACAAAGTCCGTGGCCGTGCCCTCTTGCGACCACCATTCGCGCCACATCACGCGTCCCTCCCCCAGATCCTGATGCATATCTTCACCGCCATGGCTGATATGGGTGGTCCGCGTACACGATAGCAATGACGGCGCCGCCACACTGTCCGCGGCCAGACTGCCCGCAGCCACACTTACCGAAACGAACAGCGCTGCCGCAGGCGCCATGTGACGTTGTGGTTTCATCTTTCGCGGTGCCTCGGAGCAAACCCGGTGCCAGCGCTGCGATAGGGGTGACCCTGCCTCGGATCCCTTACGAGGGTCTCGACAGGCTCGGCGAGCGCCCGGCTTGCAAGAAAACCCACAAAAACCAATGGCAGCGCAAGGAGAACCGCGATGACGTCACGGAGCGCAAGATCGAATCGAGCCTCACCCGAAGAGGACGACGCTCCGGCGGCTTGATCCTCCACTTCAGAAAGGGAGAGTTCCGCAGGCAAAATCTCAACCCCTAAAAGGGCAAGGGCAATCTGAAACAGGGCGGCCAAAACAACATAGCCCAGAAGACCACGTCCGGCTTTTCTGTTCCAAAGCGGCAAAGCTGCGGGCCGGCCAATTCCCTTGGCAAGAAACCGGTGCAAAACCATTATTGCTGCGCCCGAGACCACAAAGAACCCGAGGGCAAGCCAAGGCGCTCCAAGCAAGACGCATATCCCTGATCCACCGGGTAATGCGACAAGCACACCCATTGCGGCAACCGACGGGCGCATTGTCAAAGCCGTCATCAGTGCCCCTGTCAACAGCATGCCGCCAAACAGGACAAAGGCGGCAATTGCGATCATTCGGGGTCTTCCTGCGACCCTGTTTCGTCAAGAACCTCGCGCGCAAATCCCATGGCTCGGTTCATCGAGGGAATGCCAGCAAAGACTGACATCATAGCGATGGTTTCGGCAACCTCGTCCGGTGTTGCGCCGGCTTCCAATGCGTGGCGAACAGTGACGCGGATCTGTGTATCGCTCTGAGCGCCCAGCATAGTCAAACCAGCCAAGGTCAGTAAAAGGCGCGTGCGCGCATCGAGCCCTTCTTTGTTGATCCCTTTGCCAAAACTCATTTCCATCAGTTCCTTTGGCATGGTCGGCCAAAGCTGCTCGAACCCTTTGGGCGAAAAAGATTCAAGCGCAGGGTTGAAGGCCCTGGCGATCTCCTGGGCCTGCGACATCATAAGTTCGAATGGATTTTTGACGTCACTCATTGACAGAACTGTTCCTCATATAAGTGTTGGTTAAGTGTTGGTCCGGCACGAAATCACAATCTGTCCGGCCACCTGATGCGGCCGGGCAAACCGCCGGATCGGATCGGTTGGCATTGTTGGGAAACACAAGACGACTGGATCATCCCCGTACTAGAGCGGATCAGAGCGATCGTGGCAAGTCATTGAAGATCCGAAAGAACGCGGCTTTTTGGTCAGGTGAGCCGCGTCTCAGACGCAGTGTTGGTGCCCATCCATTTGGTTTCATAATCGCTCTGAAGGGCGTAATCTGGTGGGTGAGAGGTGTCCGTTTTCTCAATTTCATAGGCCAGGTAGGTCCGTCCGGGCCCGATCTTGCCCCGCAATTTGAGGCGGCTGCCGGTCTCCGCGGGATCCTTGAACACCACGTGATCATAGCCCGTGCCCGGTTTCGAAGCCACTCCCCGGCAATCGTGGACATGGCAATTGCAAGCGCGACGCCAGAACGTTCAGACGAATTCGGGCGTGAACTGGTAAATGCCGTGATTGTACCATCCATTCATTCCATTTATCGACAACAGCCGTCCGCCCGGACGCAACATGCGGTATAGCCCTTCGAGAGCAAACGGGATGTTGAACACATGCTCCGTCGTTCCGCCATCGATGATGAGGTCGAATTGCTCTTCGAGTTCCGGGGGCGGCAGGCGGTTGAGATCATGAATGATCGTCGCGCCTTCGTAATCAGAGAAATCCATCGTCTCGACATCACCGAAACCAAGTTTCTTCAAAAGGGTTTCTGAATAGCCATCCTTTTGCAGAAAATCGAAACGCCGCTCGGTTCTGCCGTATAGGTTTAGCGTGTGCTCGTAATTATTGCGCAATCGCGGAACAATTTGGAAGCTTTAACGCCCCAACATCACGGCACGGCCTTTTGGTTTGAACCGTGTCGAGAGTTCAACAACCCGTTCAAAGACCGCGTAATCAATGCCCATGCTGCTGCTCCACCGTTTTGGCTAACGCTACCGGATGCCAACGGCTTTTCCAAAGCGTTTTTGGCGCGTCAGCGACCCGACAAAAAGGGAATCAAACGGTCGGAATCGCCGCGTCGCGACAAGTTGCGACCGTGTCTTCGGCAACGATGACCTCCAAACCCGCAGGCCGATCTGCAGAAATTGTGTAGATTGCATCGCCTTGCCATGTATCTCCAGAGCGTTCGGTCGTCGTCCGCAGATGCCGCGCATAGCCGTACCCTCGGATCAACGCATATTGCGCCGCCGCGCAATCACCGTATTGCCGCACATCGCCGGGATCGCGCGCGCCCACCATGGTC
>JBCCNY010000027.1:0-15827 GCA_039025595.1 Pseudomonadota bacterium
AAGCGCACGGCATTCACAAGCGACTTCGCGGCCATGGTTTTGGGCAAAAAGCCGATTGCACCTGCATCTATGGCTTCCTGCGCGATGGTCTTGGTCGCCGTGCCCGACATGATTGCCACCGGTCGACCATGCGATGCGGCCAGCGCTTTCTCGAGGCCAGACAACCCGTTCATCCCGGGCATGGAATAGTCCAGAAGCACGAGATCGTAGGCAATGTCGTTCGAGATCTTGTCGCATGCCACGTCCAAAGACCCGCAGGTTTCCACCTCGAACTCTGATTGCGAGGTAAGGAATGCGCTTAGAGTTTCCAGAAAAAGGTCGTGATCATCGGCCAAAAGCAATCGCATGACATGTTCCTATTCAGTTTTCACGGCTGCGGCCAGTGCTTGTGAAAGCGATTCCAGATCGACGGGTTTCGGAAAGATCCCGGCAGCTTTCCCATCAGCGAGACGCGGATCCGACAAACGTTTAGCGAGCGCAGTGACGACGAAAACCGGCAGGTCGGGCGCGACAGAGTTAACCTCGGCGGCAAGCGCGCCGCCATTCATGATCGGCATATCGTAATCCGTGATCAATGCAGACCAGCCTTTCGGATCTTCTGCAATCGCCGCCGCCGCATCTCGCGGATCTTCGCAACTGGCAACTTCGGCGCCCTGTGATTCGAGATAGGTCGCGATCACCGCGCGCACATCCTCGTCGTCATCCACAACAATCACCGTGATGCCCGACAAGTCGCTGTTATGCACCTTTGCGCTGGACAACGCACCTGTCTGCAGTGGCGCCATCGGTGCAAGAGGCCAGAAAATCGTGATCGTTGTTCCTTCTCCCGGTACGGTGTCCAAACCGATACCGCCACCGATGGCGCGAACTTGCAAGGCGGCCGTGGCCAGCCCCAGACCAGTTCCCTGACGACCCTTTGTGGTATAGTAGGGTTTGAAAACCTCGGCGGCTGTATCCATGTCCATGCCAGCCCCGTCGTCGCGCATGGCCAGACGCGCATAGCGAGACGTATCCTTCAATTGCCCGACCACAAGCGACCTGGCCTCGTGTCCTGCGCATTCGCTGACTGAAAGGTCGATATGGCCACTCCCTGAACCTATGGCGTCACCGGCATTCAGCGCCAGGTTGATCAAGACCTGGCTCAGAGTACCCGGAGAGCCCTTTAGCGCCAGCGCAGACTCCCGCGCCTCCGTGCGGAACATCACTCTCTCCGGCAGGCTGGTGGTCAGGATCGAGCGAAGATCGCTCAGAACAGACGATAACTCGAATGTGCCTTCGGCTTCGGCGCCGGCGCCAATGTCCAAAAGCCGCGAGACAAGCTTCGCCGATTGCGACCCCGCCGCGATGATCCGGTCCAGATGCGGGCGGACATCTTGGGGAAGTGCGTTCGTCATGCCGATCAGCGTTGCCGATCCATTGATCGAAGACAGCAAATTGTTGAAATCGTGCGCGACACCGGCGGTCAGCTGCGCAATCGCCTCTTGACGTTGAAGCCGGATCAATTCCTGCATCAGGTCTTCCTCGCGCGCCTCTGTTTCGAGATTTTCCGTGATGTCCCGGATCACGATCACCGCCCCGCCCTCGGCAAGAGGCGATCCTGTGATTTCATGGGTGAGGGGTTTGCCGTCGACGTCCCTTTGCACTGTCGCAGCAAAGGGTTCCCCCGCCTGGCGTTGGGGCGGTGCTGTATATCGCTCGCGCCATTTTCGTCCAAGTCCCGTCGTGGCGACTTCAAATCCCAGGAGATTCGATGCGGCTGAATTCAGGTAGATGAGGCGTCCCTCGGTATCGCTTACTGCGATCCCGTCTGTCGCCGCCTCAATGGCCGCCAGCCGTTGGGTGAGCAGGTTTTGAGCCGACTTCATCGCGGTCACGTCCGTGGCGGAGACAACCAATTCGCCATCATCCAGCAATCCAGCTCGCAGTAGCACACTTCGACCGTCCGGAAGGTCGATTTCGCGACCGGCCGGAAGCTGTGCCAGCGAAAACAGATCCGGAACACGCAAGAGGCTCGTGATGCGCCCGGGCAAATCCTCACACGCGCTCAGATATGCCGCCCAGTTCGCGTCAAAATCCGTGCCCACGGCCCACGACACCTCCGGCGCCGGAAACATAAGGTCTACCGCGCTGTTGGCAAAGGCGACGCGCTCGCCTAGTTCCAGCACCAGAAAGGCATCCTCGGTTGCTGCCAGCGCCCGCTCCATGCGACCCTGCAAGCGGTCGCGCTCTTGCGCAGCGACAACGCGATCGGTCACATCGGTTTGGGTCGTCACGATATGTCTCGTGGCACCGGACAAATCCCGAACCGGGAACAGGCTTATTTCGTTCCAGAAGGCCGCCCCGTCGGCACGGCAATCTTCAACCAGAAAGGTTCCACCTTCACCTTTCGCCAGGGCACGCTCCAGCCTTGCGCGCGGCTCGGTATCGGCCATTGACGCAGTAAGCGTTTCAACACCAGCGCCCACTACGTCGCTGATTTGCCTGCCGGAAATCGTTTCATACGCCCTGTTTGCGTAAATAACCGATCTCTGCTGACCGCTACCAGTGGAGATAAGCACCGAGGTGGGTGCGCCGGATATCGTCGCCGCCAGCAGATCGTTCTCGGCGGCCAGTGCGCTATTGCGCCAGGCTTGCGCCGCTAGCCCGGAAAGCCGCTGTACCAGATTGATATCGTCCTTGCGAAAGGCATGGGGCGTCGCTTTTGCAGTCATTAGTGCCACCCGATCGCTGACCGGCGCGACAATCAGGCCAGCGTAACTCGAAAGGTCGAGCGTGCCGGACCACTCCCCCAGCAATGCCAAATCCGAAATGTTGCGTGACCGAGAAAAGACATCAAATGGTGCGAGGATCGTTTTCTCTAAATGCTCTGCCTTGTCCGCAGCTGTGACGACAAGCGCCTTGTCCTCACCTAACGTGACAAGAATCGACAAGCTGGCTCCGGTTTTCTGCTGTAGCGAGACAAAGATTGATGCTAACGCATCTCCCGGGCTGGAAGCTGTCGAGTACGCTTCCAGGCATTCAAGGAGTGTTTTTGTATCGTTGAGGATGCGCGCTTCACGTTCGCGAAGAAACTGCAATTCGAGCAGCGCCTCGCGCAACCGCTCATCTTCCGCCATGGATCTACCTGAGATTGTGTCAGCCAAACACTACGCAGGAAATCATGAGATTTCCATGGCGGTTTCCCGCCTTTAGTAGCGCACCCTGTTCGCCGAAAGTGAAGGCACCAAGAAATGGTGCCCCATCCAGCGCTGTGTTCACGCCGGCGGCCACGTCTGACAAGCGATCTTGCACCGACAACATGCAGCCGCCACAATAGATCATCAATGCCCCGGCGACCTCGCGGTCAGGTCCCGGTGCTGTCGCGTGGGCCAGCGCCGCGACACGGCCTGCCCGCTCGATCAGGCTGTGCTGCGTGCCGGTCATGAGCGTCAACCGCTCGCCTTCGGCAACATTAGCGAAGAGATCAATCGCCCCTGTTCCGTCTCCCACAGCTGGATGAGCGAGCAGAAAGAACGGGACCTCACCCACCTGACTGATCTCGCGGCCAAGGGGCCACATGGTGCTCTCCGACAGGATGGCACGGCTGTCTTCGGGTTTGTCGATATTGGCGACGGTGCCACCGGTCCACTCGCTATAGACTTCCAGTGCGGGACGACCGTCGAGCTCGAGTAGTCTGCGACCATCGCATTTTGTCACTATGCCGGATTTCTCCGTTGGTGAGTAACCGCTCTGATAGGCAAATGAGACTGGCGTGGACGGGAAAAGAACGGAAACAACAACACCCGCGCCCGCTCTCACGGCCCCATTAAAGACGAACCAACCGCCCGCGACAGAATTGTCGGCGGCACTTCCTCCTATAATCGGCGTGTCTGTGCCGATAACGCCCTCGATCCCGGCCAGAATGTCTTCTTCCACGCCGGGCGTCGATGAAACCCAGACCAGATCCGGCCGTTCACCAAGCCGATCGGCTGCTAGCAATGCTTTGCGCGTAGCCTCCGCAGCTGCGTCTTGCGGGCTATCGTTAAACGCAACCAGAGCCGAGCCATAGGCCCCTGCCGAGTCCTCTATTGCAAAAGCGGCAATACCTTTCGTCGGGCCGGCATTGCTCATCGCTCCCAGACAGGACGTCGCGCCGTGCACGTGTTTTGCAATATCGTGTTCCGAAAGCGGACCGACATCTATCTCGCAATTTCCATGAAGAGACATGAAATCAAATCGGCTCCCGGCAAGTTGGTCGAGCAGGCCCTCAATACCGTCTGCCTCTTTCACTATTATCTTCACGTGCACCTCCGTTTTTCAGCCGGATAGCCTCTGAACACGTATATCGCATCAGCGCATCGGGATAGCCGACTATACGAAAGTAGATTTCAGGTGGAGTATGCCGCGCCAATCATGACATCGGCCAGTGTTCCATAGGTGTCGGCCCATGCCCGCTCGTCTTCGCGTGAAAAGGACGATCCGAGCAATTGCCGCAACGTTTCAATCAAGGCCGTACCGACCGAGCCGTATTGGTCTGCGGTCACGCCGTAGCCAACGTGATTGATGGCGAGATCGCGTGCCGCGGGGACAAGCACATCCATGTCTTCCAGATGATCCACAATAAAGCTCAGCGTTTGCATGAGCTTGCGGCCCTGCAATTCCATGTCGCCCTGAAAGAGTGGCTTGGTCGTACCATCCAGACGAAACAGATTTGAATAGAACACCCGCGCGGTTCGATCTTTGTCCGCCACTGCGAGCGCCCATGTCGCCCGGACGCGGGCGTTGTTATCTGGGTCTTTGACTTCGACCATTGGAGTTGGATTAGCCGTCTTTAATCTATGAAGGAATAGGTCATGGCAAAACTCCGTCTTGTCAAATTACCAAACAAGACATGCGAAGGTCCACATTCTGCATCTCAGTCAAATACAGATGGCAAATGCGCCTCGACCTGAACACAGAGTGCAAGTTGCGCTGCGGGAATTCGTCCGGCAGACTATCGCTGCCCTCGACTATCAAAGATGTCGAGAAACATGCGTCAATCCCACTCGCATTGTCCGCACGCATCAGCCGTGAACACCGAGTAAACGCTCATGAAAGCCTCTGCACATCGCAAGCCAGACTGCCGCTGTTTTCGTTCCCTCCGCCCGGACACTAGCGTTATCGTTTTTCTAGAAACATGCAGAGCAAGGCTCATAAACTTGCAATTCGAACGTTGGAGTCTCAGACTTTGCCGCGCATTTAACGAACGACCGCTTTTCTTTCTGCAACGCAGCCAATGGCTTTGACGCAAACTCTGCCGCGCCCGCGAAAGGTAGAGCAAAAGCATGTCTGCTTTGGGCTCACTGCGGACCTTGGAGGCAGTGCAGCATCTTTAGCAGGGGGGACTACCTCGTTTTGCAGTACTCGGCCCTTTACCAACCTTCAAGATGCTGCAGTCGCAGCCCGCTTTGCGGTCGTTCGCTGCAAGCGCAAAATTGGCAAGTAGTCGAACTCAAAGTCTCCGAACAGAGCACCAAATCGCTGCGACTTCACCAAGGTTCGTTCTGGGCATCTCATCTCGCGAAAAGTCATCCTCATGACTGAAACCAGTACGTTCGCTGCATCAGCCAATAGATCGCGTTTCATCACCTAGGACGAATCCACTTCGTTGGCGCGTCGCCCAAACGAAATGCGATGCAGCACCCGCCGACCATCCAGGTGACGATGAAACACGGCGGCTGCGATATGCAACACCAAGAGAGCGCCGAGGCCAAGTGCGATCAGGTCATGCGCTTGGTCCGCGAATTGCGCGACAGGGACGTTCAGATCCAACGGCGGCAGTGGAACAAAACCGAAGGGGGTCACAGTAAAACCAAGTGCTGCCAGTTTCAGATACCCGGTGATCGGAAGTGCGAAGAGGCATCCATAGAGCGCGGCATGGGTGGCTGTGCCGGCGAAGCGCAAGAGTGAATCGTTGGACCTTGGCGGTGCGGGTGAACACCAGCGCGCTGCAAGCCGTGCCAGCGTCAGCAGAAACAAAAGAGAACCAAGCGAGATATGCGCCTGGACGAGCGCTTCCGCGAGGATGGGGCGCGGCTCATAGAGGGCAATGTTCAGCAGGGCCAAAGCGATCTGGACCGCAATTAAAACGGCCGTCATCCAATGTATCACGCGCAGATGCAGGCTATAGCGCGTGCTCACTCTGCAATGCCTTCAAGATAGATTTGCAGATCGCAGGGGCTGCGACCACCACGATCACAGGTGAGATGCGTTTCGCCCAAGGTCAACGCGGTATCCAGCGACGGTCTGGTAAAGGTGAAATCCGTCTCGGCCGCACGGGAATGACAGGACAGGCAGGAGGCTTGCGGCCAGGTCGCGAGGTTCACTGTATCTTGCCCGTTGAAGGAGCCATACTGCCATTGTCCGTCAACCTTCTGCTTGTGAAATACCGTGCTCAGGTTGCCGGGGCTGTAGTAGGTTTCCATCAGAATACGTGCGCCATCGGGCAGCGGCATGCCCGAACCAGCGGCTTCAAGAACGTCCGGCGTTGTGAGCATCCGCCGATATGTCCCGTCCGTGCGATCAACTTGCGCGTAAGCCACAAATGTTCCGCCGTATCGGTCCGTGGACGTCAAAGTGTCCGCCCAAGCAGCGGCGGCGATAAGAACAGGCAGAACGAGCAGCAGCCAATAGGGTCTCATGTTTCTAAGCCCCTTTGTTATTGAGCGCGCCGCCCGGCGAGGGAACCGGGCGGCGCAAAAAGTCATCTTGCGATAACCATCGAATGTGCGCCGCGGGTAACTGGCACGGAGTGTTCGGTCTTGATGAGTTGCGTATTGCCGGGATCGAGCGGGTCGGTCTGGATGCGCCAGAAGTCGATGCTGGAGCCTTCCCGGCGATCATCGAAGTGGTCGTAGTTTGCGACAGCCAAATAATTCCCTGAGTTGTCAAAGACAGCAGCTTCGGGAAGTATCCCATCATAGTTGAACGTGCCAATCTCGGTCAGGTCGCCGGTTTCTTGATCCAGTGCGGCGAGCGTCACCGACGAATACCAGGTGATGCGCGGATCTTCATAGGGCAGATAGCTGCGCTCAAGGTTGGTCGTTGCAACCCACCGACCATCTGGCGACACGGCGAGGCCCTCGGGCGAAACGCCTGTCATCACACGGTCAATCAACGCGTGCCGCACAGTGCCATCATCGCCGACTTCGGCATCCATGCGAACGGTCAGAAGTTGTCCGCGCGGGGCTTCGATCCAAATGCCCGCTATGTCAGGACCCCAGTAAAGGGCGTTCGTCACCGCATGGTTGCCGTCAGGAGTGAAGAAAACACGATATGGAGCTCGGTCGATATCGACCGTATTTCCGAAGGGCGTCACACTCAGATCGTCGCCGATGCGCGCAAACTGCATCGTGTTGTCGAACTGGTTGATCCAGACCATGACGTTCTCGTCAGGGTGCCAGTCCATATCCATGATGTTGTCTTCGCCGAGCGCGTAGCCCTCGATAGCCGGGGAGACCGGCTTGCTCAGGCTGCCATCCTCGCCGATCCGAAAGAGCTGTATCGGGGTCTCGCCGCCGGAACCTCCTTCAATGGAATAGCTGACGGCGAGGATGTCGCCGCCCGCATTGACCCGGACTGCGATGGGCCGCTGGCCAACCGTGAGGGTCTGCAACACTTCGGGAGCTGTCGGATCGGCGAGGCTTACAACGGTCAGCGTCGAACCGATGGCCTTGTCGCCAAAGCTATGGATCTGATCATTGTCCGGGCGCGGCGTGAAGGTTTCGACTACAAAAGCGAAACGGCCATCGGGCGTGAGTTCTACGGCAGCGGGCGGTCCCGCCACCGAATTCGACGCGAAGACCTCCGCCGCCTGCCAGTCTCGCGGATCACCTGCCAGAGGGATAACCGCAAGTGTGTCAGTGCCTTCGCGCGGACCAAGCATTCCGTTGACATAGGCCGACGACACCATGTCGGCGTCCTGGACCGAGACCAGAAACTGACCTTGGAAATCGAGCTGGCCGCGCGCATCGCGGGATCCGGCTTCCTGGGCGATGACCGGCGTCGCCAGAGCCGTAGATATGGTGAGGGGGATGAGCAGTTTATTCACGTGGGTCTCCTTTCATGACGTGCTGCACCGCGCTTAAAATGCGCATTTCTCACCATAAAATTGATCGAAGAAGACGACTTACGATGCAGTAGCATGATAAGTTTGATAAACAGGAGTTATCGAAATGTTCGCGCTCACCGACTACGAAAGCGTCATCGCCATTGCCGAAGAAGCGCATTTCGGACGGGCCGCGCGACGGTTGAACGTGACGCAGCCTGCGCTCTCGTCGCGCTTGCGGCGCATAGAAGAAGAGTTGGGCGTGCGCCTGTTTGATCGTGATCGTGGCGGTGTCAGCGTCACTCCCGCTGGCGAACAGTTCGTGGAGGGAGCCGAACGCGTCATCACTGCTGCCGAGGAAACGGCGCAGTCCGCGCGCAATGCACAGGCCGGGCTAGGTCAGACCCTGCGCATCGGAATGACCCAGGTCGCCGCCTATCAGATCGTCATCCCCACGCTGATCGCCTTTCGCGCGCACCATCCAAATGCGCGGGTGAAGCTCTACGAAGGGACGACCGCCGGCCTGGAAAAGCGTCTTGAACAGGGCATGATCGACGCGGCTTTTCTGCATCCGCCGCTCCATGCGCCTGACCTGTCAGAGACCTTTCTCCTATCGACGCCCATGGCGCTTTTCGATGGCGATCCAGACCCAATGAAACGCAAACCGATGGTGGCTTATCCCAGGTCCGAGGCCCCTGTACTGATGGGCGCGCTGGCACGGCAAGCGTCTGAGGGGAGTGGTGAATATCCTGCGGCGGAGGCTGATACGATGTTGGGCGCGATCATCCTTTCCCGAGCTGGGTTTGGACCATTTGCAGCGACCGCAGACTACCCAACACCGTTCGAGAAAACCGAAGCTTGCCTGGCCTCCACAGATACTGGTTTGACGTTGGAAACGTCTATCGCACGACGCTTGCTCGACAGAAGACCGATGATAGAAACCCTAATCAAGTCCGCCGTCCGCGCTTCAGCTTGAAAAACAACTTTCCCCAAAAAGCCTGTATTGCCGAAACCAGGCACGAAGTTGCAGGGTTTGGACACAAGACTTTCCGGAAATCGCGATATGCGTCGTCTCTTCCTTGGTCACCACTCGAATGCCTCGCGTTCGCTGGAGATGCGGCATTGGACCTTTTGGGCTCGCTGCCGCAATAGGGTCTGGAGCAGCATTCAACTTAAACGTCTATCGCCGACGCGGAAGGCGGCCCAAAGCGGACATACGCACGGGTAACTTGATGCTGCGGTGGCAGCCCACTTTCCAGACATTCGCCGCGGTTGGGAGTGTCGAGGTGCATTCACCTTAAGAACGTCTGAGATCTCCAACGTTGGCCAGCCGCGTGCCACTAATAGGTTCGGCTTGGCGGAGACTACTAGGAACGCTTGCGATTGAACGTGTCCAACGGCGAAAGGATCACCCCCTGATCCGCCAACCGCCCCCAACTGCCCCTGCACAAAGCCTCCACGAATTTTCAGTGTAGAAACACATCGTAAAAAACAGCTAAGCTCTGCTCATATTTGTCCCAATTGAGTTGTAAGGATTACTCTATGACATTGAATCCCAAATTCTGGCTGGGTGCCGAGTTTCCAGCCCTCAACAACATCGCGGTAGGGTTTGTTCTGGTGTTTGTCGGCAGTGCTGCCCAAGCTGAACCCTCACTCATCGTCGCCACGGATGACGGTAACCTGTTGAGAGACCTGCCCCAGCAACTCCAGCAGTCTGGTGTTGAACTCGAGAACCTTGATATGATGTCGAGTACGGCCGTCGCCGAGGCTCTGAAGAAGGCCTCTGGCGAAGTGGTCGTCCTTCACAAGATCGACGATCCGGATACAGGCGCCCTTGGAGAGGCGCTTGGCATGCTCGGTCAACTGGGCGACCGTGCCACCTATCTAGTCTTTGTTGAACACGCCGAAGGTTTCGAATGGGTAGAGGATCTGAGCATTCCCGCAAACGTCAAGCTGGCCACCAGCGTTCGGTCGCAGGATCAACTCGCGGTCACCGAGGTATATGATGCTCTGGACGTGTCCTATGACGGAATGGGGGTAAGCTATGACTATGCCGCAGCCGTCGAATTGGCGGTGCAATAGATCAACGCCGCGTCGGGACGCGCTGACAAAACCAGCCTTCAGGCTTGGGCAAGCGGTGTCTCTACCATGTTCTTTGATCCGGGCATCATGTCGTCGGGCGCGTCGCGCGACGCGTCCGGAGTCTTTATGTCCACGTTCCAGGAGACATACGGTGGCGCCGAGGTGCCGTGGACCAATGCCTTTGGTGTGACAAGCACGCCGACTGTCGGTGTGATCCCGACCGGTGAGTGGGGCGGTGTTATGGCGGGAACCATTCTGACCGAGTGTGTCGGCAGCGAGCGGTGGGATGGAATGATCGAACAAGGCATCCGGTTTCAGTCGTTTGGCATCGAACCGCAACAATGAATCGGCGGCTCGCCGGGGCGATTTGCGCGGCCCTCTTTCTTTCTGCGTCCGCGGCAGTGGCCGATGGTGACGCCTGCGAAGCTTTTCAAGGATCGACCGTTGAAGGCCTTTGCGCAGACCTCGTGAGTTCCCAGAGCGCCACGGGGCCACTGCAGGACGATGCCATCGCCGACACCCGGTACAAGTGGAAAACTCCCGATGAAGAGCTCCCTCCGCCTCCCGCTGCGCTCTGCGCATCTGGTCGGGGTGACTTCGTTTCGGGCGCTGACCTTTCGGCGCTTCTAGAAGCGCTTGTTGCGACGCCCGCGGTCGAGAAGCTTTCCCTGTCCGGTTTCAAAATACTGGGCTGGCTCGATGCGCCCGAGAGCGTGCCATATTCTTTGGAGATCAGCAAAAGCGTCTTTTGCGGCCCCATCGACCTGAGCAGCAGCAAATTCAACGGCCACTTGCATTTAAAAGAAAACCTTGTTCTTGCCGGGCCAGACGATCCGCGCGAGGGCGTGATTTTTGCCGACGGGATCTCGGTGAGCGACAGCTTCGAACTCCAATTCAGCCGCTTTGGTGCCCTAATCGTAAGGCGTGCGACCATCGGCCAAACGTTGGGGATTACCGAGGCGACCTTTGGCCATCTTTCCCTGGCACGCACACAGGTCAACTTGCTGGCGCTGGCCCGATCGAAGCAATCGGAAAGCATCGCCGGACGCGCCAAAGCCTGGTTCGAAGAGCAGGCTGGAGAGGGGCGATATTACAACGGGTATCCGACAGCATTCTTTGCATCGAACGCCGAGATGTGGGACGTCGTAGTTGCGGATGAACTTTATGGGGACAAATTCATTGCCGAGGGCGCGGTTTCCGCACACCGCCTGAAAGCCGGTACTGTCCGCTTCCATTTTGCCAATTTGCGGGCCGCTGATTTCCGCGAGTTGAACTCCAACAAAGTTGAGTTCAAGGGCACGATACTTGGGCAAACTTCGCACCGGGACAATTGCGACATAAACGTTGCCCGACGTTATCACACCGACTTTGTCTCATTTTCATCCGCAAGTGTCGCAACCGATTTTGAATTCGTTTCGCGCAAGAATGATGACGACGTGACCGTTCGCACATCTGTCACGGGGCCTCTTTGTCTAAGAAACATGCTTGTCAACGGGGCATTGGACCTGAGCGGGCTTACTGCTTCGAAACTCGATTTGACAGAGACTGTAGTCGGACGAAGCATCATCTTGAGCCATCCAGCGCATGGCAGGACTAAGTTCACAGGCAAAGATGCAGAAGCCAGTCTTTCAAGGTTGCAGACAGAAAGCATCATCTTTGACACCCAGAATCGGCTCCCGCCAACGCTACAGATGCCATACGCAACAATCGAGAAGACCCCTTTCTTGCGAAACAGTGGACGATCTGTGTCTCTCGCTGATGGAGTCTCCGGTCTGCTATCCGGCGTTGAGGATAAGACGTCCAAGATTGTGGCGCTTGACGTCTTTATCAATACGCTTTCGGCCAATGGACAGGGTGGGGATTCGGGCGCACTTGAATTCCAAAAGCTCCAAACTCAAACCGATTTGCTGCCATTCGGGGCAGCGCGAATAACGGGTGAAATTGCAGAGGTCTTAGGTGGTTACGGCCTAAGGCCGGCGCGCACAATTTTCTTTGCTCTGCTCCTCGCGATTTGCGGAGCAGCGACGGTTTTTCAATCGGTCGAGGGCCGTTGGTTTCTGTTCCGGCAGGTCCTTGCAAACCCACGTTTCAGAAGTCGCAAAAACCGGGCAAATCAGATGGGGCCGTTGCGTTTCTGGCTTTGGGTTGACGCGCTGGTCCTGAGCTTTGACCGGCTTATTCCGCTCGTCACCATCGCCGACGCCCATAAGAAACTTCGTTTTGCACAGCAGCCTTGGGTGCGCGCTTATTTTTCGCTGCATGCGCTTCTTGGGCTGTTGTTGGCTGCAACGGTTATCACGGTCATCGGGCAAACCATCGGCCTGCGGGCGTTGTGAGGAGGTAAATCACCAGTCCGCTTGAAGTGTCATCCATTCTTCACATCAAGCCGCAATCATTTTTCAGCACCAAGGGAGGTATCACCATGTCGTTCATTCAAGTCGCCAGTTGGAATATCGAACACCTTTCCGGGGCCGCCCGGGAAGAGAAACGCCAAAGCGCCTATGCCCTCGCCGACCACATCGAAATGGCGGGTGTGGATATCATTGCGCTTCCGGAAGTCTACATGACCGATCCTGACGAAGAGGTGCGCCTCTTTGACAATCAGCCAATCATTGATAGCCGTGCCGCAAGTGATCGCAGAAACGGTGATCTGGACCGGGTGTGTTATCTAATTGAAGAGCATCTAACGGATCGATGGGAGTATCTGATCCTGCCCAATCGTAATGCGGGCGACACAACGCAGCTCTGCGCGGTCATGTGGAATGCGGCCCGGATCGACCAAACCGATGTCGTCCGCCTTGATGTTCGACACGACGTTGATGGGGACGCGCTTTGGGACCGGACACCGCATGTCGTGGGGTTCACGTGCAAGGTTAAGGTCTGGCGAAAGGATGCCGCAGGCGACTGGACGCAGGTCGACGAGCACAAAAAGCTGTCCATCGTTCCCTTGCATATGAAGTCAAATTGGGGCGGCGCGACCGTGAACAGGCGTAAACGGGGCAAGGAGGCGGACGAGCTTGTGCGCGCTCTCGCGGATGTCGATGGTCAGATCGATCCCAGTCTGATCCTGATCGGGGATACAAACGTGCTGAAGTACGACGAGCCGGCAATTGAAACCCTCGTCAGTTCGGGCTTTGTCGATCTCAATAACACTGACGCCGCCACCTATTGGAGCCGGGACTACGGCAAATCACCGTTCGATCGCGCCTTCGTCGCCGCGGGCCGTGAAGAATTCAAATATTCCCGCCAATACGTCCTGCGATCGTCGGACCTTGTTCTGCATGACCGCTACCTTTCAGACCATTACATGATCAAAATCAGCGTCAAAATATACCTCGATGACGCCGACCCGCGCGGCGGCCTCTGAGCCTCATTCCGCACCGAGAACTGACCCGCCGACTGCATCGTGGAGCGCTAGAAATGACAATAGGATATCGTCCCGACTTCATCGGCGGTTCTTTCCAAATACCGATGCCCGAGATCGACGATCCGCAGCTTCTTAGGCAGGCCCTGTCCAGAACGTCGCTTCGGAGCGGCATCTATTCGGATCACATCAACTATACGCTGGTGATGAACCGCGACACACGGCAGCTCATCTGCAGTGCCCACAACATCGACCAGACGCAGAACATCGACGCTTGGGCCGGCCTCACCAAGGCCGAAAAGGATGCGACGAAGGGCTCAAAGGGCTGGACCTATGATGCGGACATAGGTGAGCCCCATCAGCTTGGTGACGAGTATTACGAGGATAAGGTCGACAGTTTTGGCATCACGGTCGAGAACCCATATGACAAGGGCCACATGGTCATGCGCAAGAATGCCATGTGGGGGACGACGCTCGCGGACATCAATGAAGCGGGCAAAGCGACATACATCTTTGCGAACGCGTCTCTTCAGCACAAGAACCTCAATCGCAGCGAATGGCAGGCGATCGAGATGGATATCGTTGGCGGCTTGACCTCGGACACGAACGGGCGGCTTTGTGTGTTTACCGGTCCGATCTGGGGTCCGTTAGACCGGATCGTCCATCACTCCGAAACAGGCGATATCGGACGCGTACCGTCGGGCTTCTTTAAGGTGATTTGCTTTGACCTGAAAAATCCGCCCGACGGCAATCCGCTCGGCGTGCTGACCTTTGCCGTGTTTCAGGACAAGAATGTCATCGCGCAACAGGCTGGTGGTCGTGTGGTCAAGACGGACCAGCGCTATCAGATCACGATCATGGAACTTGAAAGCCTGACGGGCCTCCGGTTTGACGACGCCATTCGCGACCGAAATCCCCTGATCTATCAGAAGAAGACGGCAGAACGGGAAAACATCACCGTGCGCCGCGTTCCGGAGAACATCCCCATTGCGAGTAAGGATGACCTTATCCTGTCGTTGACCGAGGCGCGGGATGGTGTGATGCCCTTGCCCGACCGCCCCATTGCAATCAATGCCGCCATGATACGGCCAAAGGTGGGGAGCGAGACCGGCGAGTGGATCTCGCTCTTCAACAGAACGGGCCTTGCAGTCTCTGTCGACGGTTGGAGTCTGAGGGATGTGATGGGGCGAGAAACCACGCTGTCGGGGTCAATCAACCCGGCTGAGACTCTCGTTCTTTCGCAAAGCGACCTGCGTCCAATCCGTTTGGCGGACCACGGCGGAAACCTTATCCTCCGAGACACAAACAACCAACAGATCGATCATATCAGTTGGACAAAACGCGCCATAAAGAAAGTCGCGCGTGGCACAGCCTACCAATTCGAGGTCGGCCAATAGGCAAGCTCGTCGTGACGCAACTAAGATCATAGAGTGGGCTAGAGCGACGGTGTCGTCCGGCCCAAAGCGGACCTTCTGTGAAAGAAATCTGTGCGGCGGTGCAGCACGATTTGCGGACGTTCGTTTCAATTACTCAGCGACAGGTGAATTGAAACACCAACTTTGGGTGCCAGGCTTTAGACAGCTGACGCTAAATGCGATAGATATGTGCTTTGCAACTGAAGCGATCCATCAAACACGCAGGATCGTACTGCCCTTAAAAACGCAATCAAGTTCTTCTTGGATTGGCACGAGCACCAGTATCAGCCCTGGCGACTGAATGATTGCGCGCAACAGGCTTAGACCTATTCGATCTTCCCGTGTTAGATTCGCGCCGCGTTCCGCTAAACGGCGAGAAAGAGGGCCCAAATTCGTCAGCGTCTGGCTATGACCTGCGGCTTGGATGATTTGCATGATTTCGCTATCGGCCGGGCGGTTGTTCAATCCGAGCGTCAGATTGCGCCGCAGACTGCCTTTGAGGATGAGCGGTCTGTCAGAGAGAACGCCCACGCGACGCCCGAGGCGGGAAGCGTCCAGATCGCAAAGGTCGATATCGTTGAGGAACACACGCGTGCGTTCTGCGGGTTGCGCACCGATCAGGATCGGAGCGAGCCTTTCAAGATCAAGCGTGGTTTTGCAACTGACTGTGCCCGGGGCAAAGGCATGCCGCTCACCGGCGTCGTCTGTTATGGTCAGCGAAAGAGGACCGGACGGGAGCTGCAAACAAGCATTCTCACGCGACACCGTTTCGCGTTCCAGGGAAAGGCGGAGCTTGTCATGGGCGGCTAGAAACAAAGCGCGTTGTTGTAGGGCCCTTGTTGCATTGCGCAATGGCCTGAGTGTCAGCGCAAGGGCCGCTAGCGCGGCAGCAAGATGAGCG
>JBCCNY010000028.1:0-15588 GCA_039025595.1 Pseudomonadota bacterium
GAGCGAAAAATCGGACCGCGCCCTCTGGCGGTTGTTCGGCACTCACCAGTTAACCGAGCTGCTTTGGCGGACCCAAAAGCCAGGCGCAGCCAGCCTATTCCTAGGGAGCCATACCCCGGTCCATCAGGCTCACTGCTAAGTCAGTCTTGGCGGGATCACAGATCTCCTCGACACAGAGCGTCGTTCGACGGGGGACAGTCGTGAAGCAGGTGGTCGAGGCAGCCAGCTCTTCTGGCTGCAGCTCGCGAAAGACTAGGCGTTAGTCTCAAGCATGGCAGTCCCCATCGGTTTATAGGACCCATCCATGTGACCAAAGATGCTGATCTAGAAGGTCGAAACCGGACGTTATAGATGCGGATCGGTCAATCGCGAAAGCGGCTATTCCATACCGCGACGCGCGCTGCATCTCTCTCCTCGTAGGCGCGTATGGCCGTTGGTAAGTTCTCAGGACCAGACAAGTCCCGACCTTCCGCCAACTCGGTCAACCGCATTGTGTACCAAGCGGTGACACCGCCCTCAGGTGGGTCTCGGAATCTTGGGAATACAGGCGCCTGTGTATCTCCGGCGAGCCAAGCGTTTGGGAGTGAACAATCAAGAACCAGCGCTCGTGCCAATCCAATCACGTCAACACCTGCAGAAAGAGCATCCACCGCTTGTTCATAAGTTTTAAACCCGCCGGTCAACATCAACGGTTTCGATGTCAGTCTGCGGGCTCGGCGCGCGAAGTCCAAGAAATATGGACCTTCGCCGACGTCATCGGAGGAAGATGGCGCACCCGGAAAGTAAGTGCCACCGCTGATATCGATAAGATCAACGCTGGTCGTATCAAGCGCACCTATCGCTTTCAACGCATCGTCTTCTGTGAACCCACCTTGCAACCGGTCGGTTGCATTGAGTTTTATCCCGATGGGAAAGCTATGGCCGACGCTTTGCCGCACCTTGGAAATGACCTCCAGAATGACGCGCATACGGTTCTGGATCGAGCCGCCATAGTGATCGTCCCTCTTGTTGAAAAGCGGAGAAAGAAACTGACTCAACAAAAATCCGTGCGCCGCATGTATTTGGACCCCACCGAACCCTAGCTCTTTGGCCAAGCTGGCGGTTTGAGCAAAATCTGAAGGCAAACGCTCAATTTCATCCAAAGAGAGAGCACCACACTTTATTGATCCCACCTCGAGGATACTCGGTCCCCGAGGCGCACTGATCGGCGGATTCGCCATGGCACCCGCGTGTCCAAGCTGCAGCCAAAGCTGTGCACTGTTCTTGGCCCCTGCTTTTGCGAGCTGACGAAAGCGGTCAGTGTCTGCATCGTCACGCAAGACCAAGTTCCCTGGCTTTTCAGCGGCGAGCGGATTGCCCTGGACTTCACCAAGGATTGACAAGCCCAAACCGCCTTCAGCCCAGATGCGGTACAGATCGATCTGTTGTTGCGTAGGATTGCCCTGACCATCGCCAAGAGAGTCTGACATCGCCGACTTGGCAATGCGGTTCTGCAAAACCGCTTTGCACGGCAACTCGAGCGCACTCGCCAGAGTTCTTTGTTCTCGCACGCTCATATGTCCGATCCAACTGCTCTTCTGTGGAATTCACTGTCGACATGATCCTGTCCCCAGCCTGTTGCAAGGCTTCGACCAGAACAGGTCACCCTAAATCGGACATGCTGCTATGTGCAATGCTGTTATCTGCAACGGTCCCGATGACATCCTGAGCAAACAGCGCATTGGTTGCAAGACCGCAAGCACCTTATGGAGCCCTATCGGAACACACTTTTCGGAAAAAACCCAAATCATTCTGTGGCAGCATCTCGAGTGCACGAGAGATCATATTTTGGAGAAGCTGGAGGCAAGGAAATGAACGCTTTGCAACCTGCGAATGGAACTCTGCGTCAGTAAATCCATCTTTATGAAATCATAAAAGGTCAAAAATCAATGGAAACAAGAGTCTCTCCTTTAATGCGTCGATCTCGGGTCCCTAGCTGGGGTTCACGTCCGCCATCTTAAGAAGTCGTGGTCGAGAATTCACATGTGTTGGCTTCGTAGAAACGTCCGCACCCGCGACAAACAGTGCGTGTTATTTTCGACGCGAGACGAGACTAAGATGCTTTGCTAAATGGGTGGCGAAGGCGGATCTTTAAGCTGTACATCTCGATTTCCGTCACTCGACGTTTTCCAACAAGACGTCATCAATCGCCGCGTTTGGCTGCAACGGTAGGGTTCGTTGACTTCTCGAAAACGCATCCGCTAGTTCAGCAACAACGGAAAGGGCGATCAGTTCCGCAGACCGTAAGGACGGAACCAAGCCGACAGGACCGCGTATCCTTTCTACATCTCGTGCGGCACATCCCATGCCGGCCAAAACACTTTTCCGAGCCTCGTGCGTGCGCTGACTGCCAAGTGCGCCGACGAAGCGGCATGGCGTCTTGAGTGCGCGCTGCAGCAGGAACGGCTCCCAGGAATGATCGTGGAAGAGAGTCAGAAAAGCGCTCCACTCATCCAGTGGAAGCTCGCTGATGCTATCTGGCGACGCCAGAGTCTGTACGGTTTGTTTGCTGGACCCAGCGATCGCAACGGTATCGCTTGCGTCAGGAGAGATACCGTGCACCTCAAAACCGGACAGACCTGCCAGTTTTGCTGTCGCTCTGAAAACGGCGCCCCTCCCCGCAAGAAAGACCTGCGGTTTCGGGAAATACTCAACGGTCAAACCACGTGAACCATCCCCTATCTCGAAGTTGAGTTGGGCTGGTTGACGCGCTCTGAGCAATTGATGCGCGGACTTTAGAACGTTCAAGTCAGGCGCTGGGTCAAGGAGCACCTTGAGCATGCCACCACAGGGGAGCGTTAGATCTGCAAAAGGTGATCCCTCGCCATAGTGGACGAGTCTGCGCTCCGCTTGTTCCAGACAATGCAGGGCATTGAGGCGTATATCCTGATCAATGCAGCCATTCGACAGATATCCATACATTTCGCCACACGCGGTGACCAAGGCCAACGAGCCCAGCTCGCGTGCGGTGCCCCCTTTTATGTCAACAGACGCCACTAAGACGAAACGTTCCGCCTCGGCGATCAGAGCCATGGCTTTATCCAGCACGTCTTGGGCATGCTCGATATATACGATGTCGTCAGACAACCTGTGTCTCTTCCATGACATCGGCAAAGGATTTAAAGAATTTCGCGGCGAGCTTTTTTGCCGTGCTCTGGATCAAGCGGCTACCGAGTTGCGCGAGCTTGCCTCCGATTTCCGCCTTGGCCTCGTAGCGGAGGATCGTTTGATTTCCGTCTGTTTCGAGGGTTACATCCGCGCCGCCCTTGGCGTGACCCGCTGTGCCACCATTGCCCTGACCCGAGAGAGAAAACTCATCGGGTGCACCGGCCGTATCAAGTGTGACCTGTCCTCCGAAGCGGGCTTTAACGGGTCCGACTTTCAAGAGAACCTTGGCTTCCAGATCGGTGTCTGACGTCTTTATCAGTTCCTCACATCCCGGAATGCAGCGCTGCAGAACGTCGGGATCGTTCAACGCCGCGTAAACGACGTCTTTGGGCGCATTGATAATAATTTCGTCACTCAGTTCCATGGCCGGGCTTCCTTTCTAGCAACAGGGAAATTTGATCCGCACCAAAATCTCTGTCATCGATTTCGTGGGGCGCAGTTTTTTGAGATTGGCTTGCAGCCAGGCGACGAAGAGGGTCATTGGACGGTCTCCGTCGTTTCGAAGGGGTTAGACAGCGCGGCGTAGTCCTCCGGTGTATCGACATCGTGGAAAAACGCGGTCTCTGAAAACGGGACGAGATCGACAAGGTCGCGGCGTTGACGCGTGAACTTGCCACAGCCTGGGTTTTGTTTGTCCTCCAGCATTTTGCCGACCAGTCGCTTCGGAATGACGATGGGATTGCCGCGCGACTCTCTGTTACAAGGGATCGTCACCTTTTGCGCCCCCGTGCCGATGTGAGATTGGATCAGCGCGTCAAGATGGCTGCTACGGAGCGAGGGCTGATCTCCAAGTCCGACCATGACGGTATCGGACCCAAGAGACTTGCGCAGACCCACTGCGACCGACGTCGCCTGACCGTTTGCAAAGTCAGGATTGTGGACCACATCCACGTCGAGGTGCCCGATTGCGGCACGGATGCGATCGGCCTCGAACCCAGTGACAACGACGACGTCATCGCATACGTCCAGATAGACGCATAGCGTGCGCACAATCATCGGCCGCCCATTCACAGGCAAAAGCAGCTTGTTCTCCCGCCCCATGCGCCGCGACATACCGGCGGCTAAAACAACTGCTGTCAGCTTAGTCATCTTGGGTCTTTGCGTGACGCCGCACACGGGTCAGCTCTGCCAGAATTGAAAGCGCAATTTCATCCGGTGTAATCGCTCCGATATCGAGACCGGCGGGCGCATTGACCCGTGCTATGTCTTCGGGCGCACGACCCTCCGCAATCATTTTTTTCGACAAGGCTGCGAATTTACGCGTGCTACCCACAAAGCCCGTGTAGTCTGCGGTGCTGTTCAACGCTCTGGTCAAAGCACCGCGATCGCCTTGTCCCTGCGTCGCGATGAGAATACAGCGGCGCTTCGTGGGCTTGGGCAGATCGGCCGAGAGGTCAGCCATCGTCACGTCCCAATGAAACCCCGGCGCGATACCAGCAAGAGCCTCAGCGACCGGAGAGCACCCGAATATGACGAGCTCCGGGGCGGGAAGCGAAGGTTCGATGAAAATATCGACGGTGCCTTTCGAAGGACATCCGTTGCGCGCGTAAAGTACACCGTCCAGGTCAGTACCAGCGCTGAACCCACGGCGCTGTAGTTCTTCCTCCGGCGCGACGGATATAAGTTTCGGCGTGCCTGCCGCAACCGCTTCCATCGCCGCCTTCCGCACAGCCGCGCGTGTGCAGCCTCCGCCAAGCCAACCGCTGATTATTTCACCCTCGGCAGATAGAATTGCCTTAGTTCCCGGTTTGGCGGCTGTTGAACCGGCGGTGCGAACCACCGTGGCAAAGGCAAACGGCTGTTGTCGACGTTCCAGGTCACTGACCGCCTCGGCAAGGTTCGGGTCAAGGTTTGGAGCAACAATCATAGACGCACCAGTTCCGGCTCAAGCGCAGCCAGATCGTTCAACGTATTGGCAGCCGAAAAAAGATCCACATACGGAAGTGCTGCGGCCATGCCAGCAGCGATCGGCTCGTAGTCGCGCCAGCCCTTCAAGGGATTGAGCCAGATCACCCGCGCACCGCGTTTGCGGATGCGCTGCATTGCAGCCCCAAACTCATGAGCAGCGCCGGTGTCAAATCCGTCGGACATAATCAAAACAACAGATCGCCCATCAACAAACGTCTTGGCATATGTTCGTGAAAACTGATTAAGGCAGGCACCGATTTTCGACCCGCCGCCGAACCCGTCCGCCATCAACGACATGCGCCCGATGCCACGCATAACGTCCTTGTCTCGCAGTGCTTCCGTTATACGCACAAGACGGGTGTGAAAGAGGTAGGCATCGGATTTGGGATCGGCGCGCATCAGGCCGCCGAGAAAGCTCAGGAACACCTGGGCGTAGACGCTCATGGACCCCGATACGTCACAGAGCGCGACGATATTTCGGCTGCGATCAGGCCGGGTGCGCCGGACAAGGCGGATAGGCTCCCCACCGGTGCTGAGGCTGTGCCGGATGATCCGGCGAAAATGCAGGCTTCGCCCCGATCGCGACAAGATCCGTCGGCGCGAGCGCCTATCGCGCAACGCCGCGCCCATCAGACGTGCGATGTGCTCGGCCTCAGCAACATCTTCGGAACGCACCAGATCACGCAGGTCTTTTCGGCTCAGATTACGGGTCTCAACCGCGACCAGTTTTCCCTCTCCATCGCTTTCCGCGTCGCCTTGACCTCCATCCGGGGCGGTAAGCTGTCCGGTGCCGCCCGCTTCATCCCCGCTGCTTGCATGGCGATTGGAATGGACGGCATCACTGCCCTTGGCTTTCGTAGGGGCTATGCGCTGTTTAACGCGACCTGCATCCATCCAGAAGGCATCAAAGAGCGCGTCAAACTGATACGCATCGTCCTTACATCCCGCGCAAACGGCTTTTAGCGCCCTGCGTGCCTGGTCAGGATCTGCAGCATCAACCTGTGTCAGAGCCCCGACAGCCAACTCGGTTTCGCTCACGCCAAGCGAGAGGCCATTGGTACGCAAATGAGCGATGAAACCCGCGACCCGCGCGGCAGGTCCGGGATCGCGCCCGGCAAACCGCGTCACCCTACTCATGCAGCCTGCCCCGCCAGCCGCGACATCAATTCATAGGTCACGTTGGCCTGGTCTTCTTGTGTTTTAAGCAGTGTTTTGAGCGTTGCATGCAGAAGGGATGGATCAGAGCTCAAATCAGCGATGCCGAGGCCCATAAGCGCGGCTGCGAAATCGAGCATCTCGGCGACGCCTGGCACTTTTTCCAACGCTTCGGCCCGCAGCGCCTGCACAAAGCCTACGATCTGGCGCGCCAGACGCGCCTCAACGCCCGGGCAGCGTGCATGAAGGATTGAGAGCTCCGCCGCCATGCTGGGATAGTCGATATGGGTGTAGAGGCATCGACGCCGTAGCGCGTCAGACAGATCGCGCGTGCCGTTAGCTGTCAGCACCACAATGGGCTTGGAGACCGCGCGAATGGTGCCGAGCTCTGGCACCGTGATTTGAAAATCGGAAAGAATTTCAAGGAGGTAAGCTTCAAATTCCTCGTCTGCGCGGTCAATTTCGTCAATTAAAAGCACGGGTGGCTCGGGCTGACGAATGGCCGCCAGAAGTGGACGTTCCAAGAGAAACTCTTCCGAGAAAATACGCTCTTCCACCTCGCGGCCTGTTTGACCATCTTCGGCGGCGGCGCGGATCGACAGCAATTGACGTTGGTAGTTCCACTCGTAGATGGCTTGTGCCGCATCGAGACCTTCGTAGCACTGCAGGCGAATGAGTTTGGCGCCTTGGGTCGCCGCCAGAACCTTGGCCACCTCCGTCTTACCGACACCGGCCGCGCCCTCCAGAAGGATCGGTCGACCAAGCGTGATGGCCAGATGCAGCGCCACCGAAAGGTCATCCGAGGCGATGTATGCCTCGGACGCCATTTTGGACTGAAGATCGGTCCAGCTCATAAGGCTCAGCCGTGCAGGCCCAACTCGTTGGCCGTCTTCCAAATGCGCCAATGATCATGGGGCATATGGCTCTGGCGCAGGCCGAAAGCGCGGAACGCGTCATGCACGGCGTTGGAGAAACAGGGCACGCCACCCACATGCGGGCTTTCACCTACGCCCTTCGCGCCGATCGGATGATGCGGGGACGGCGTGACGGTGTGGTCGGTCTCGTAATTGGGCACTTCCCAAGCCGTGGGCAGGAAGAAATCCATCAGCGTGCCGGTCTTGCAATTGCCCATATCGTCATAAGCAATTTCCTGACCCAACGCGACGGCGAGCGCTTCTGTCAAACCCCCGTGGATCTGCCCTTCGATGATCATCGGGTTGATCCGCGTTCCGCAATCATCCAGCGCGTAGAACCGGCGAATGTCGACAACGCCTGTATCGACGTCCACCTCCATCACGCAGATATAGGCGCCGAAAGGATAGGTCATATTCGGCGGGTCATAGTAGCTGACCGCCTCCAGACCCGGCTCGATGCCCGGGATCGCCTGATTATAGGCGGCAAAGGCGATTTCTTTCATTGTCTTGAACCGCTCCGGCGCGCCTTTGACCACAAACCGATCGACGTCGAATTCCACGTCGTCGTCATGGACCTCCAGCAGGTAGGCCGCGATCATCTGCGCCTTTGCGCGGATTTTTCGGCCTGCCATTGCCGTCGCCGCACCCGCAACAGGCGTTGAGCGCGAGCCATAAGTCCCGAGCCCATAGGGTGCGGTATCCGTGTCACCTTCCTCAATCGTAATTGAATCCGCAGGCAGGCCGATCTCAGAAGCCAAAATCTGGGCAAAAGTGGTGGCATGGCCCTGACCCTGAGAAATCGTGCCGAGCCGCGCGATGGCCGACCCGGTGGGATGAATTCGGATCTCGCAGCTATCGAACATCCCCAATCCGAGGATATCGCAATTCTTCACCGGCCCCGCGCCCACGATCTCGGTAAAGAACGTGAGACCGATGCCCAGCAATTTGCGCGTTTTGCCGCGCTTGAACGCCTCGACGCGTTCTGCCTGTTCTTTGCGCAGGCCTTCATAGTCAACGGCTTCCAGCGCCTTGTCCCAAGCCGTGTGGTAATCGCCGCTGTCATATTCCCAGCCGAGAGCTGACTGATACGGGAACTGCTCTTTCTTGATGAAGTTGATGCGGCGCAGTTCGGCCGCGTCCATGTTCAACTCGATCGCCAGCACTTCGATCATGCGCTCGATGAAATAAACGGCTTCTGTCACGCGGAAAGAGCAGCGATAGCTGACACCACCTGGCGCTTTATTGGTGTACACCCCGTCAACTGCGAGATAGGCGACCGGGATGTCATAGGACCCGGTACAGATATTCATGAAACCAGCCGGAAACTTGGTGGGATCAGCGCAAGCATCGAAACCGCCATGATCGGCCGTCGTGTGGCACCACAGGCCGAGGATCTTTCCCTCCTTGGTGGCGGCAATCTTGCCCTTCATCCAGTAGTCGCGGGCAAAGGCGGTGGTCATCAGATTGTCCATCCGGTCTTCGATCCACTTGACCGGTTTGCCGGTGACGATGGAGGCCACGACCGAACACACATAGCCCGGGTAAGCACCAACTTTGTTGCCAAAGCCGCCGCCGATATCAGGGGAAACCACCCGAATGTTGTGCTCTTCGATACCGGAGATCAACGAGACGACAGTCCGGATCGCATGCGGCGCCTGAAACGTGCCATAGAGCGTGAGCTTGCCGTTCACCTTGTCCATGGAAGCGACGCAGCCGCATGTCTCAAGGGGACAGGGATGTGTGCGATGATAATACATCATTTCTTCGGCCACGACGGGGGCGTCATCCAACACCTGCTCGGTCGTTGTCTGGTCGCCCACTTCCCAGGTGAAGATATGGTTGTGATGCTTGCGAGGCCCATGCGCCCCATCGGGGACAGAGCCGTCCTCAGACACGAGATCCTCGCGCAAGACGACGTCAGACTCGAGTGCCTCGAAGGGATCCACAAGCACGGGGAGTTCTTCGTACTCGACAACGACGGCCTCGACGCCGTCAGCCGCAGCAAAACGGTCTTCGGCTACGACAAAAGCAACTTCCTGACCCTGAAACAAAACCTTTCCATCCGCGAGCACCATTTGCTTGTCGCCCGCGAGCGTCGGCATCCAGTGAAGCCCGAGCGGTTCGAGATCCTTGGCCGTCAGAACCGCGAGGACCCCAGGCACTTCCAACGCGGCGGAGACATCGACGTCTTTGACCCGCGCGTGGGCATAGGGAGAACGGACAAAATCGCCAGACAGCATGCCGGGCAGTTTTATGTCGTCAACGTAGTTACCCTTGCCTTGGGTAAACCGCATATCCTCGACCCGCTTTCGCGAGCAACCCATGCCTTTGAGGTTTGCGATACGATCGTCGCGGCTTGTGACATCATCCTTCATTCTGCAGCCTCCTTCGCGGCCTGAATTTCGGTGGCGGCGGCTTTGATCGATTTCACGATGTTCTGGTATCCGGTGCAGCGGCAGATATTGCCCGCCATTCCGAAGCGGATTTCTTCCTCCGTAGGGTTCGGGTTTTCTTCTAAAAGCTTGCGGGCCCGAGTGATCATGCCGGGCGTGCAATATCCGCATTGCAGTCCGTGATGTTCACGGAACGCCTCTTGCAAAGGATGCAAGTCATCCGGCCCACCGATGCCTTCAATCGTTGTGATATCGGAACCGTCGGCCTGAGCCACGAACATGGTGCAGGCTTTCACGGATTTGCCGTTCACCTCAACCGTACAGGCGCCGCAATGGGACGTTTCGCAGCCAATATGAGGACCGGTATAGTTCAGTCGCTCACGCAACGTGTAAATCAAAAGCTCGCGAGGTTCGGCCAGAAACTCTTCTTCCTTGCCGTTGACGTTCATTGAGATGTGCATCTTCTTCGGCATGGCTCAGGCCCTCCCTTCGGCACGGTCCCATGCGCGGGTGATCGCCCGCTTGAGGATGATGCCTGCCACATGGTTTTTGAAAGCAACCGGACCGCGATTGTCTTCCTGGGGATCAATGTCGCCCAGCATTGCGTTAACCGCCGCATTGACGGCGTCTTCGTCGACATGGGTGCCGCGCAGCGCCTCGCCCGCCGCTTCGGACCAGATCGGTGTGTCGCTCAGATTTGTCATTGCGATCGAGGCCTCCACGCATCTGCCGCGATCGTTGGTCAGCGTGACAGCAGCAGCAGCTGTGGCGTAGTCGCCGATTTTCCTTTTTTGCTTTTCGTAAGCGTAGCCCGTTGGGTGAAAAGGGACGATAACCGTTGTCAGGATTTCGTCGTCCTCGCGATCGGTCATGTAAGCTGCCTCGTAGAAGTCGCGCGCAGCGACGGTGCGTTCCCCGTCCGGGCCGACTAAGATGAATTGCGCATCCAGGCATTGCATAAGACCGGGCATGTCATTGCCTGGGTCTCCGTTGGCGACATTACCCCCGACAGTGCCCATATAGCGCACCTGCGGGTCGGCGATTTGCAAAGACGCTTCCCTCAGAATAGGACACACCTTGGCCAGTTGGTCATGGCTGATGATATCGGCCTGAGTGGTCATCGCCCCGAGCCGGACTTCTCCTGTTCGGATGTCGATCCCGTTCAGCTCATCGACGGCTTGCAAGTCGATCAAGTGCGGGATGTCCGCCATGCGCAATTTCATCATGGGGATCAGGCTGTGCCCGCCCGCCATGACGCGCGCATCATCACCGTGTTCCTGAAGTATCTCAAGCGCGCCCGCTATTGACTCCGGGCGGTAATATTCGAATGCAGCTGGAATCATCGAGCTCCTCCCTGTCGCGATCCTGGCCCGGTAACGAGTAGTGCGATTATCCGTCGCAACCTCAGAAAACTCATGAAAACATGGGTTGCTTGCACGAAATGCGATAAAAGCTGCATGAAATGCGAATTTCATTGCTCGCCCTAGCGCATGTGGTGCTGTGGTCCCTACGGAACACCACCAATAAATCGCCCTTGGTCGCGGTCACCATTGGATCAGCTCGGTGTCGACTTAAATCAAACGCCGAGAATGTCCTGAACTGCCTTTAGCTTTGAGCGGCTCACCGGTACCTGCGGACAGTGTTCTGGCAGAAAACTGCACACGCCGTTGTCCTTCTTGCGCTCAAAGGATGACACTTTCTCCGGGTTCACCACGTAACTGCGATGCACCTGCACGTGGCCCGCCTTGATCAGACGTTTCGCCGCTTCGGTGATTGGAAGCGCGCAGAAAAGTCGATCTGCGTCTGTATAGACCTGTGTATAGTGACCATCGGCACGTACGAAAGCGACCTCTGTCGGCAAGATAAAGATCTTGCTGCCGTCTTTCTCACAGGGAATGCGAACCTGTTTAACGATTGGTGCGGTCGGAATGGGTTCGTCAAGAACCGGGCTCACCGGCGCTGCCACTGGTGTTAGGTATGTCGTACTGACCCAAAGAAACGTGCCAAGAATGACAAAACTCGTGAGTATAACCCCAATCGCCAAGACTTCGTTGCTCATGGCTGGACCAAACTCGGAAAAGCCCTTCACCTCAACAAATTGCGTTTGGTACGTTGCTGCGAAATGTACCGCCACAACGGCACCGCCAAAACACACAGTGCCAAGGAAGATGTTGCGGTTGGTTCGTTCATTATATGCCACCCAGAAGGCAGCAACACAGAGCAGAATGGAAAGTCCGCCAGACGTAAAAATGCTCATGGGCGAAGAAATTGCGCGGCATAGCTCCAGTGCTGTCATGCCGACGTAATGCATGGCCGCGATGCCAACTCCTACGATGGCACCCGCCGCGATGATGTGGACCGGGCGTCGTTCTGTAAAGTGCAGTATGATGAGGGCCGCCGCGACAATCAGGATCGCAAGCAAAGCGGAAGACAGGGTGATAGCAGCATCGTAGTAGAACAAAATCGGCATTTGCAGGCCGAGCATCGCCACGAAATGCATCGACCAGATCCCACCACCGAGTGCAATGGCGGCCAAAGCCACAGCAATCTTTCGTTGCGCCAGCGTCTTGGTCGACAGCTCTTTCGTCAGGCTGAGGCCAGTGAAGCCTGCAATCATCGCGATCACTACGGATGCGGCTACCAGTCCGGGACTGTGGCTTACATCTAAAGATGTCATAATGCACTATTGCTTCTGGCAGGAAACTTGGCAACAGACGGTCGCGCACAGCTATGTGACAACGGTCGGCAAGATCCGATAGCAGGTCGACCAACAGTCGATTAGACAAACACGCCTTTGTTGACCCTATCTGAATGTGCAAGACCAAGCATTGAGCTACCTCCAGTGAACAAGAGAATTCTAAAGCTGGGTCTATCCCAAGCAATAGGATCAAGCAGTTTAGCGATGGAGTGATTTGTACTTCAGAACGATTGGTCGTTAACCAGAACGATTTTGTCCGTTTATAACGCAGACCAATTGTACGGCCCTCAGAAGTCCCGCCCGCCGTAAGAACGCAGATTGTGTTGCGCAACGGATAGCTGCGTTCAAAGACCAGCTGCCAGCCATCAGAGCGAAAGATCGTGGCGCCCGGTCGCTACCTGTTTTCTCTCGGCGTTCGAGATTGCGCAGTTTTACCTTCTGCTGCGCGGTCAGGTCTGCCCGCTCCGAGTTAACGGCTACTTTCGTGCCATCGGGGATATTCCAGTCGAGCTCGCGCACTTTCAAATGTGTCTCGCCGATGGTTTTGGGGTCAAGGCGTAACGCTTTGACGTTCTCGCGGCGCGTGACTGGCGGTAGCTCGTCCTTATCCTGTTAAGGCCACATCGAGTCCGCGATTGCGCAACGCGCGGGCTAGCCCACTTCTGTCTTGCCTCTCCTGTCGGAACGCAGCGCAGCGTAAAGCACATGCGTTCGCCAGCGACCGGCAATTTGCAGATAGCTCTGCGCCACACCTTCATACTTGAACCCACCTGTTTCCAACAGGCGGCGCGAGGGCGTGTTTTCCGGCAAACACGCGGCTTCCAGGCGCGACAGGTCGAGCTTTTGAAAGGCGAAATGCACCATCGCCTCGAGCGCCTCGCGCATATATCCCTGTCGCGCGTATTTCTCGCCGGTCCAATACCCCAACGTACCTGCCTGTGCCGGGCCTCGGCGGATATTGTCGAGCGTGATCGCGCCCACTAGCTCACTATCCTCGCGTCGTTCCAGAAACAATGGCACGGCAGAACCAGACCGGATCGAGCGTTGCGACCAGTAAACCCGGTTGGCAAATCCCTTGCGCGACAGATGGTCGGAGGACCAGGTCGGCTCCCAAGGAACGAGGAAGCCGCTGCTTTCGTCTCGCAGGCGCGACCAATGACGGAAATCGCTGAGAACCGGTTGGCGCAGGCTCAGTCTTTCGGTTTCGATCCGGACTTTACGCCGGGGTAGTAACATCAGGCAGCGCGCCTATGTTGCAGCGCGTCAAGGGTGGGTGCCGTTTTCACAGGACCATAGAGCGCCAGCGCCGCCGGAGCCCGTGCCACCGTGTCTTGTGCCAGATCACGCAAGTCGGACAGGCTCACAGCGTTGATCCGGTCGACCACTTCGGGAAGGTCTGGCACCCTGCCCCAGATCTGCAACATACGCGCCAGGCGCTCTGCACGGTTCGACGGGCTTTCCAAGCCCATCAGCAGACCCGCCTTCATTTGCGCGCGCGCGCGATCAAGTTCCGCTTGCGACAGATCTTCGGCCGCGCGTTTCATCTCATCGATGGTGAGCGCAGCGAGACCTTCCATCTCCTCGCCCGATGTTCCGGCATAGATGGTCATCATGCCCGTATCGGCATAAGCACCAGCTTGTGCGTAAATCGTGTAACACAGGCCTCGCTTTTCCCGGATTTCCTGAAACAGCCGGGAGGACATCGATCCGCCAAGCGCAGAGGCATAGATCTGAGCCGCATAGAGTTGCGGATCGTCGTAGCCCGGGCTCTCGAAAGCCAGCGCGAAATGCGCCTGTTCAAGCTCTTTAACATGCCGGGTTTCTCCACCGGCGAAACGCGCCGTGGCGGGGGCCACGTTGTCACAGGCGAGCATATCGCCGAACTGCTCTTCGGCCATCCGAACTAAGGCATCATGATCCACAGCGCCCGCCGCCGACAGGATCATCTGTCCCGGGCGGTAATAGTCAGCAACGAAACGATTTAGGTCCTCTCTCCCGAACGCGCGCACGCATTGTTCAGGTCCCAAGATAGTACGACCCAGCGGATGATCGGGATAGGCCTGTTCCTGCAACCAATCGAATATCACGTCATCTGGTGTATCCAGTGCTTGTCCGATCTCTTGCAGGATGACGCCGCGCTCAATCTCGATTTCGCGCGGATCGAAAACCGGATTACGCAGAATGTCCGCCACCACATCCAACGCCAAGGGCACATCATCTTTCAGAGCACGCACATAATAGGCCGTGACTTCGCGGGAAGTATAGGCATTGATGTAGCCCCCCACATCCTCAATCGCCTCCGCGATCTGAAGCGCATTGCGCCGGCCTGTACCTTTGAACGCCATATGCTCAAGAAAATGGGCAATGCCGTTTTGTGCCTTATCTTCATGCCGCGCCCCGGCGAGCACCCAAACGCCGATTGCAGCGGATTGCAGACCGGGCATCAGCTCGCTCACGATGCGAAAGCCGTTGGGCAGCGTGGTCAATCGGACATTTGGGCTCTGATCGGTAGTCACTTGGGGATACGATCCTTTATAAGCGTTTCGATGGCGTCAAGCTCGTCTGCAACACGCGTCACGCGTTCTGACCGCTCATACAGGTTGGCCATACGGTCGGGCAAGGGGGGATGCTGACCTGTCGCAGTCTCGACAGCGGCCGGAAACTTCGCCGGATGAGCCGTGGCAAGCGTCACCATCGGCGTATCCTTACGACGCGCTTCACCGGCGACTTTGACGCCAATCGCAGTATGCGGACACAGCAATTCCTGGGCCTCCGCGAGAGTGGCGGAGATCGCGGCGCTGGTCTCTTCCTCCGACGCACGTCCAGAGCTAAAATCCTCGCGCAGCGCTTGCAACGCGCCCTGACTGACCGCAAAGCCACCCGATTTCAGCTCATCCATGAGCTGCGCCACCGACGCGCCGTCGCATCCATAAGCATAGAACAAAGCCCGTTCGAAATTGGAACTAACCTGAATATCCATCGAGGGGCTGATGGACGGCAAAACGTGGTCCGGGTGATAGGCTGACGTCGTCAGACACCGATGCAAAATGTCGTTTTGATTGGTGGCGACGATCAGACGCCCGATGGGCAGGCCCATGCGTTTGGCCACAAGCCCCGCAAAGATGTCCCCGAAATTACCTGTCGGCACACAGAAATCCACAACCCGATGCGGCGCCCCGAGCGAGACGGCTGCCGTAAAGTAATAGACCACCTGCGCCAGCACCCGCGCCCAATTAATCGAATTCACGCCCGCCAGCCCAACCGCATCCCGAAACTCGAAATGGTTGAACATATCCTTGACCCGTGCCTGGCA
>JBCCNY010000029.1:0-15118 GCA_039025595.1 Pseudomonadota bacterium
AGCGCATCGGAGACGCCAAGATCATCATCCGTCAGATCGCTGTCGACCTCCCGGGTCGAGACACGGGCGGACAACTCAAGCTGCGCGTTGGAACCGAGCCGCTCATATCCCAGAGATGCATTTGGCCCCCGGAAACCAGTTTCAACATCTGCGCCATCACCGAAGCGCAGCGTATCGGCGAGCGAGAACCGCAACGACTGCGTGCGGGTAATGCTTTCAAAGCCGAAAGACAGAGTGGTTTCCGACTGGAGCGTGCTGCCTTCTGAATCGACGTCCAGATCGGCATTGTCGCTGCCGTTCAGCGATGTCGAAATGCCAAAGGTGAAAAGCCGGCCACCTTCATCTTCCTGTCCAAATGCCGGTGCCCAGAAAAGACACAGTATGGCAACCGAACCCGCTGCGCCTGCAACGTTCCGCTTGAGCCTCGGTGCGCCCATAGCGCTTTACTCGAACAAACGGCGCGACGGGACTACCACTACATCACCTGGAAGCAAAACCGTCCCAGCACCGATCCGCGGTCCTCTGCCGTTGCCTTCGCGACTGAACAAAAACACCGAAGTTTCGCCCGTCGAGGTATTCGTGCGGTGCAATTCGATCCGCGAACGCGCGGCAAAAGGTGTCAAACCGCCCGCCTGTGCAAGAAACTGCAATATCGTAATGCCAGGGTCGGCCTCAATGCGGCCTGGATTATTGACCTCGCCCATGATGTAGACATCAATTGTCGAGCTAACGGCTGCGGTCTGCTGCTGCTGTGCCAATGAAGAGACCGAGACCACGACCGTTGGCGGATTGGCAAAGTTCGGTGACAGGCCCGAGACAAGTTGGCCACGGATCTGGTCTATATTACTGCCACGGGCGCGTATCGTGCCGATAAATGGGAAGCTGAACGACCCGTCAGGTAAGATCAGAACTGTACGGTTCAGGCTGGGATCTTCGAGCACCTCAATCTGCAGCGTATCGCCCGAGCGCACCCGATAATCGCTTTGCGCCTCGGCAGACATGCCTGAAAACAAAACGACAACACCGATCAAAATCCCAGCGAGCGCTACACGTGTCTGTCGTGCAAACATCTTTTTACCTATAGTTTCAGCACGTTCAGCGACACTATGCACAATCTTATCCACATAGGTAATAACCCTCGACACAGGTTTCTTGACGGTGCGGCAGTTTTGCCCGCCCGCATGCCCCCCTGACAGCAGGACCACGTCAATTCTGGGCTTCAGGCTCTAGAGCTTCGATGCGCGCGATTTCAGAGACAATTTCGTCCCCAAAGGGAAGGGCTCTGCCGCTCGAGTCGATAAGTTGCAGCGCCTGGCGGTAGGCAGTCAATGCATCCACCTCCCGCCCTGCCATCGCATAGGTGCGTGCCAGATGATAGCGCACAGTGGGGTCTGCGGGCAGCGCCGCAGCGGCAGATTCAAGATACTCCAGCGCCTCGGCATGATTACCCAAACGGGCTGCGATCCAACCGTAGGTATCCTGGAATTGGGCGACTTCGGTGCCGCGCAGACGCCGCGCAATCGCGTAGGCACGCTGCAAGCTCTCTTGATCTTCGCGGAACGACGAGATGAGGCTGGCCAGGTTGTTGGCGATCACCGGTGAGGCAGAGTTACGCTGGTAGAGCTCTTCGTATATGGCGATAGCGCCTTCAATGTCGCCCTCGCGTTCAAGATCGCTGGCCCGAGCCCAGTTCAGAGTGAGGTTGTCCGGCATGATTGTCAGCGCGTCTTTCAGCGCGGCACTGGCCGCCGCGAAATCGTTTTGCCTGCGAAGCAGGTTGTAAAGTGTCATCCAGGCCGGTTCGCTTTGCGGACGCTCTTCGAGCAGTTGACGCAGTACATTTTCTGCCTGCTCAACATTGCCTTGCAGCGCAAGCAGCCCGGCAGAGATGTAGCGCAAGTCGGGGTCGTCCGGAGCGTCAGCCAACCGGCTTTCCAGAAACGCCGCTGCGCCCTGCACATCGCCATCAGCCAATCGTAACCTGATCGTCGCGAGGACAGCACGGTTACTGCTGTTGCCGGTGTCTGTTGCCAGTTGCTCAAGCAAAGCTTGCAATTCTTCCTGACGGTTCTGACCCGCGAGAATGCCAACCGACAGCTCATTTGCCAAAGTAGTGGCTGTGTCACCACCGTTGCGCCCCAAAGCCTCGACCACGCCCTGTGCGCGGGGCCAATCTTCAAGACTGACGTAAATGCTGCCAAGCGCATTCAGGAGTTGCAGGTTCGAAGGCTGCAATCGCAAGGCATCGATTAGAATGCCTTCGGCAGGCAGGAGACGCTGCTCTTGCACCAGATACGCTGCATAACGTAGCGCTTCATCCGGCGCGCTGCTGGAGGTTTCGACTGCCCGAGACAGCATTTCACCCATCAGGTCGCGGTTACCCGCGCGCTCGTGAGCCTGGGCCATAAGGGCGAAGAGCTGCGGTTCGCGCGGTGCCTGATCCAGCGCCCTGCGCAGTTCCACCAAAGCTTCGTCCGGTCGATCATCCTCGATCATCCAGGCGGCACGCATCTGTAGCGCGTCGATATTAGTTGCGTCCTCTGACAGCACGTCCTCGATCAGGGCACGAGCACCAACCGGATTATCGGTTGCTGACAGCATCTGCGCCAAGGTGATTTTGACTTTCGGAAGATGCTCGGAGGATGTCGTGTTATCGATAACATTGTACATCTCCGCGATCGCCTCTTCGCGATTGCCTAAATCAAACAGTAGACTGGCCCTGACCCCAAGAAAAAGAGGTTGATCCGCAGCATCCTGCTCTGAGATCTGCGCAAGAATTGCTTCAACCTCCTCCAGCGCAGCATCGAGACCGCGGGTGCGCTGCAGGAAAGCGATTAGTGTAACCCGCGAATCTGGGGCCGCATCTTGCACGTCAATCTGGCTTCGCAGATAGCTTTCTGCGTCGTCTACGCGCTGCTGCGAAATGTACCAGCGCAACAGGGTCTGGCGCAGGCTTGCGTCATCAGAAAAACGCTCAACCATAGTACGCAACTGCGCTTCGATATCCTGGTCACGGTCGAGCTGTTGCAGAACCAAAAGGCGCAGCTGGTAATAGGGCCGTTCATCTGGGTTTTGGTCAAGCCCAGCGTCAAGGGCGGTCAAAGCCGCCTCCCAGTCTTCCAGCAGTATACTGTGATCAATAACCACCCGGCGGGCTACGTTGACAGCCGGGTCTGCTTGCAGAAGTTCTGCCGCTTCGGCTGAGGTGCGGCGCATCGAGGCAAAATCCTGTTGCTGGCGCGCACCCCTATAGGACACGCCGAGCTCTACACCGCGTATGATGGCGTCCGTCTGGTCTTCTGACAGCAGCGCCATCGCTGCCATGGCATGACGTTCTGCCGCATCCCAATCAGACAGTTCGGCAGCGATCCGAGCTGCTGCACGCTGTGCCGAAAAATCCTCCGGTGCGCGTTCTGTAACGGCAAGATACTGTTTGTAGGCGCTGGGTAGATTGCCACGGCCTTCTTCAATCCGCGCCATCAGAGTGCGGGCCCCCAGATGGCTCTCGTCAAGGCGGAAGACATTGCGCAACTCAATTATAGCGCGCGCCGTATCACCCGACTCAAAGAGCTCAACACCTTTCTGGAAGTGCTTCTCTCCCCGCTCCGCGGCAGAGTCGCAGGCTGAAAGCACGCCAAGGCCCACAACGAGGCACACACATTGCAGAAATCTTTTCAGCATCGCTAACCCGTCAAGATCAATGAAACCGCGGGGTGGCCGCATATAAGGGATTGAACGCCTATCTACCGGTGCACCGCAGGACAACAACGATTGTACGCCCAAGCAGCTTCAGGTCTGTCCAGAGGCCGAGTGCGCTGTGATAGGCTTCATCAAACTTGGCACGGGAGGGAAAGCTACAATCATTCCGATCAGATACCTGCCAGTTACCGGTAATCCCCGGGCGCAGATAAAAGTAGGAACGGCCAGGATACATGCGCTGTTGCTCGACCATCATCGGTCTTGGGCCGACGAGCGACATATCACCCAAAAGCACATTCCACAGTTGCGGCAGTTCATCGAGAGACGACTTGCGCAGCATTGCACCGATTTTGGTGACGCGGAAATCAGGCTCCAGCTTTTGCTTGATCGCCCATTGCTGACGCGCGACAGGGTTCTGTTGCAGATGCGCCTCGAGCATGGTGTCGGCGTTTGGCACCATGGTTCGTATCTTCAGCAACCAGAATTCTTTGCCGTTCCGGCCAATGCGCTTCTGGCGATAGAACGGGTTATACCCATCCAGCGCGGTCAAAGCAGCGACACACACGACCATCATCAAAGAGACGGGCGCCGTAACAAGTACAAAACATATGTCCAGAATACGCTTGCCAAACAACCGGTATAAGCTCACACTACATACCGTGTCTGTGTCTTGCAAATCTGCTACATTGTGTATGTACTCTGCATCAGCCGACGAAATAGCGTCTTTCAAACGTGTCGTCATAACGCAGCCACCCCCTATAATCGTAAGACAACCAAAAACACTTACACAACTACTTCTTACTAAAAATATTTGCGTTCAAAGCATGGGTTGAGAGACCGACCCTCGATTCTGTCAGGTCCACAGATACGAAAAGTTAAGTAACAGTAAAAGAAAATTTTTCTTCGCCTTGGGTTGCGTCCCGGTCCGAACATAATATTTGCATAAGTTTTATACTAACTGGGCCTCCGATGGCAGCATTGTTCTAAGTTACGGCGTGCAGGGAGCATAAGTTGCAGTGAAAGCGCGAACATAGGTTCTCCGACCGGCGTGTGATCACTACATGCTGATGCGCGTGGAATAAATTTGGTTTGGCACTTATGTCAGCAAACAAGCTTTATCTGGACTTCTTCGAACTGCGCGAGCGGCCGTTTACGCTGGTGCCAGATCCCGGTTTTCTGTTCTGGTCGGCACAGCACAAGCGAGCTTACTCGGTGTTGCAGTTCGGCATACTGTCGAGCGCACCGGTCACTTTGATCACAGGCGACATTGGCGCCGGAAAAACAACGCTGCTGCAGGCACTTCTGAACGAAATCCCGGACGACGTGACAATCGGCTTGGTTTCAAACGCACAAGGCGATCGCGGCGAGTTACTGCAATGGGTGCTGAACGCTTTCTCAGTCGACTTCGAGTCCAGCGCCAGCTATGTGGAAACATTCCAAATTCTGCAGGATTTCGTCCTGGAAAGGTATGCTGCTGGCAGCCGCGTCATTCTGATTTTTGATGAAGCCCAGAACCTTTCCATGGAGGCGCTCGAAGAGTTGCGCATGCTGACCAACATGAACTCCAACAAAGACGTGCTGATCCAGCTCATTCTGGCAGGTCAGCCGGAACTGCGCGACATGGTTCAAAGCCGGTCCATGCAACAGTTGGCGCAGCGTGTGGCGGCCAGCTTTCATCTGGGTACAATGGATGTTCAAACCACTATCAGCTATATTGGGCACCGGTTGCATTCGGCAGGTGGTAGCGGCGAGGAATTCACGCCGGCAGCCTGCAGACTGATCCATCAGCACGCAGGCGGTGTACCACGTCTAGTCAACCAACTCTGCGAATTTGCATTGCTTTATGCCTGGGACGCTGAAGCCCGTTCAATCGATGATACTATAGTGAAACACGTTCTGGATGATGGCGTGTTCTTCAGGGGGTACCGCCCCAGTGAGGAACCGCTCGTCCTGTTCCGTAACAACGGTAACATTGATGGATGAACTGAAATTCTATCTCTCGATCTTCATGCGTCGGCTGCCGTATTTTCTGGTGGTCGCGACGATCGTGTCCGCGATTTCCTTTGCCGTGGCGCTGTCGCTTCCGCCAGCTTATGAAAGCCAGATGCGCCTTGTGGTGGAAGCGCCTCAAATCCCAGAAGATCTTGCGCGTTCTACTGTGCGAACCCCGGCTCTAGAGCAACTCCAGATCATTGAGCAGCGACTCATGACACGCGCCAATATGCTTGATATCGCGCGCCGTCTGGATGTTCTGCCCCAAGCCGATGAGATGAGCCCTGACGACATCGTAAGGGCGATGCGGTCGCGCACAGCGATAAGTACGACCTCCGGCCGTAGCGCTGCGACCATGATGACAGTCTCGTTCGAGGCAGGACAGGCGCGCAAAGCTGCAGACGTAATGAATGAATATCTGAATATTATTCAGGCAACAGACGCAGAATTCCGCCGCGGTCGCGCGGGCGAGACTTTGGAGTTCTTCGCTCAGGAAGTCTCAAGACTCGGCGACGAACTGAGCGAAAACAGCGCGCGCATCGTCGCGTTCAAGCAAGAGAACACTGACGCGCTGCCGGAAAGCTTGGACTTCCGTTTATCAAAGCGATCTGAACTTCGTGAGCGTATGGTTATCGCTGAGCGTGATGTATCGCGATTGAAAGGTCAGCGGGACAGGCTGGTCGAGTTGTACGAAACAACGGGTCGGACAGATCTAGAGACACTGCAGTCGCCGCCAAGTCAGTCAGAATTGCAACTCCAACAACTAGAAACCGAGCTTTCTCAAGCGCTTCTCATCTTCTCGGAGGAAAATCCGAAGGTCAAACTGCTGCGCGGTCGGATCAATATTCTACAGGCAGAAATTGATGAGAGCAGGGCGGTGCCAATATCGTCAACCGCCAATGCAGACAGCACCGCAGCACCAAACCTCATTGATATTGAAATCGGCGAGGTCGACGTGGAGATTGCCCTTTTGCAAGAGCAGGCTGCCGCGCTTGCAGATGAGGTTGCAACCATCACCGCTACGATTGAACGCACACCGGAAGTCTCTGTTACACTGGAAGAGATGGAGCGCAATTACGCTCTCATACAAAACCAATACAAGGCTGCCGAAGAGCGGCTCGCCCGGGCTCAAACCGGGGACCTGATTGAGTCCCGATCACGCGGGCAACGGGTTGCCGTCATTGAGCAGCCCAATGTACCCAACTCGCCGACCAAACCCAATCGCGTCCTGATAGCTGGCGGCGGCACAGCCTTCGGCATCACTCTGGGTATCGGTCTCGTGGTACTGATCGAGCTAATGAAAAGCTCGATCCGCAGACCTGAAGACTTGGTGTCGCGCTTTGGCATATCGCCATTCACGACAGTGCCTTATATCCGCACGCAGCAGCAGGTTTTTGTGCAGCGCGGCATCAAGCTTCTGATGGTGCTCTCAATAGTGATCGGCATACCAGCACTCATTTATGCTATGCATATCTACTACCTGCCGGTCGATCTGGTGGCAGAGAAAGTCATGAACCGTCTTGGCGTACGCTGGTAAGTCAGGCATCGAGAGAAAGTAAATGGAACGGCTTCAGGCGGCGATAGAGAAGGCACGTGCCCAGAGAGGCGCACCGCAACAGACTGTCGCGCGCCCCGGTAAGCGACCAGCAAACTCCCCGGAGATCGAGGCTGCTTGGCTGGCACTGCCGGAGATCAGTCTACGGCGCAGCTTGATGCACAGACGTCGTATCGTGGCGCTTCGCAATGAGCCGTCCGCAGCCCCTTACGATATTCTGCGCACCCGCGTGATACAGCAGGCGCAGTCGAACAACTGGCGCCGGATTGCCATTGTCTCGCCGCGCAGCGCCTGCGGAAAAACCACAACGATCGCAAACCTGGCTTTTGGTCTCTCCAAACAGCAGGAATTACGCAGCATGGTTATCGATGCCGATCTGCGACGCAGTGGTCTGGGCAGGTTGCTCGGTCAAAAAGGCCGCTGGAACATGGCAGATGTGATGGCAGGGACAATACCGTTCTCCGATGTCGCAAGACGCTATGGCCAGAACCTGATTTTTGGTCTGAGTTTCAGTGCGGCACATAATCCCTCAGAGACATTGCAAAGCGCGAAAGCCAAGGAAGAGCTCGAACGGATCGAGGCAGAATACGCGCCAGACATCATGCTCTTTGATCTACCGCCGCTTTCAGCAAGCGATGACAATCTCGGCTTTCTGACTCAGGTTGACGCGGCGCTGATCGTGGTTGAGGCCGAAAAGACCAGCATGAAGCAATTCGATGTGGCGGAACACCAAGTCGCAGAATTGACAAATGTCATGGGCGTAGTGCTCAACAAGTGCCGCCATGTCTCCGGCGCTTATGGCTATGAGGAAGGCTATTACTGACTGCGGGGCGGGCGCCATCTGAAAAGCGCAGCAGCGGCGATCCAACCAGTTAGAAAACCGCCCAGATGGGTCTGCCAAGCCAGTACACCATCTAGCAGCAGCCAGAACACAACATTAAGCAGCACTAGAAAACCCACGCTGCGCAACAGGTTGCGCCGGCGGCGTCTGGTTAGACGCGGATCAACGAAATCCCAATACTGCCAGGCGCCCGCCAGACCAAAAATTGCCCCCGAAGCCCCAACCATGGGATTGGCGCCAAACGCCATCAATCCGTAAACTAGGGCACCGCCAAATGCTGAAAAAGCATAGATCAGCGCAGTCAGAGTGCCTCCAACCTGTTCTACGGCGATCCTGCCAAGCACCAGCAGGGCGATCACATTGCCAAGCAGATGCCAGAAGCCGCCATGCAGGAACGCATAGCTGAGAAACATCACAACGGGCTGCGCGGCATAATTAGGCTGCCAGCCCCGTAACAACCCCGGCCAGAAAGCACCGTTCTGATAAACCAACCCGCGCCAAAGCGCCGATCCCATCAAGCCCAGGTCAGCCAACTGTAGAACCACTTCAATGGCGATGCAGGTGCCGCAGATCCAGAGGACCACAATTGGCACGCGGTGCCGAGCCGGGCGCGCGCTGTCGCTCTGCGTGGTATCCGGAATGGGCATAGCACCGACCTGCCCATGATAGCGGGAAATGGCAAGAGCGGCGCAGAAGTCGCGCTAAGGCCCAAACGTGCGGTGTATCTACGGCATGTCGCTCTTTAGGCGCGCTCTTTATCCGGCACACTCTGACACTCACTTGAGCGAAGCACAGAAGGTGACCTATTTTCCCTGCTCGTCGGGTGTTCGTTGCACTACTATTCCGGCCACAGTGGGACTGGACTAGGCAAGGCTCAGCTATCTATGTCGCAATGCCTCAGCCCATATTGCGCGCATAAATTTTCCCTTGGCGCGGATCTGCCCAAAATTGACTGTCGGTCCGAAAAAATCTGTGGCAGATGCGTCGACTTTTGCTGCCTGCAGAACTCCGGGATCAGTGCCGCGGCACCTGCTTTAAAGTGGTAGGAATTGCGGCATACGTTCTAGGCTTTGCGCGATAAATCCTTGCAGGCGGGCATCGGCATCCGCCTCCGTCTCGCCTTCTTTAATTTCAGTGACATAGCGCACCAACGCGCCATCGGTCCTGCCCATCAAAAAACCATCCACCAGCACGCTAAATTTTGCGAGTATATCGTTCGTCATGCGCTTACCGCGCTGCTCGAACCAGTAATAGACCAACTGCTTGGACAAACCCTTCTGAATAACCGCGCGGTTGACCTCGAAGACCCCATAGCCTGACGCGCTCATATCGATGCTATGCAGCTCAAGGGTGGCGATTTCCCAACCTCCGACAGGCAGGCACACCTCTGGCGAATGGATACCTTCACCCTCGCTTTGCGTCTCGTAGAACGCCAGGAACATGTTTACCGCAGCGCCAGTGCCCGGCGTCCGGAAGGTTGCATTCAGATAATCGCTGGCGCCAAGCACACGCTCGACCTGCGGGTCAAGCCGGGTGGTCGTGCTGGACCAGTTTCCAACTTGGGACGGATAGGCAGCAAAAGGCTGACGCTCGATCACCGGCGCTTTGATATCGCCGCGCACGCTCCAGGCCACTGACACCAGCAGGGTAAGAAGAGCTGCTGCAGCCAGCGCAACGGAAGGGCGGATACCGAAAACACGGCCAGCAATCGGCAGAAGACCCTCGGTATCAAGGTCGATCACCTCCGACAGTGGTTTGGGCTCCGTTGTCAGTCGCTGCAGAGCGCACGCTGTCAGAAACAGGATGGCAATGCATGACAGGAAAATCACCCAGCCCTCGAAAAAATGCAGGAACCCTTCTGCATGGGAAATGCCGTACTGATTGACTAGGACGCCGATCACCCCGATGCGGAAGGAGTTCATCAGCACTGTTACCGGCGCCGCCATAACCAGCAGCAGCACTTTGTGCCAGAACGGCCCGCGGTAGAGAATGGCGAACAGGTATGAGAAACTCAGGATCGGGAACAGATAGCGCAGGCCCGAGCACGCTTCTGCCACTTGCAGCTTGTAAACTCCAAGATCGATGATGTTGCCTTCGAGAAACACCGATACGCCAGCGAGCTGTACGAACCATACGCCGATTTCAGACGACACGCCCTGAAGAAAGATCGTCAGCTTCCAGTAAAGGATCTGGGGCAGTGGCAGCATGAAGACCAGATGCACGACGCCCAACTGATGCAGCTTACCGCGACGCCAGCCAAACACAGTGAGTACAACGCCGCCCACCCAAATGATCATCGCGTAGGTCACGATATCGGGGATGCGCGCCATATTGCCGAAAACCGCAATAACAAGCGCAGCCAACACCACAAGAACTCCCGGCCAGCGATCCGGCGGGTTCAGATCGGGCCGTGGCATGCGCCGCAACTCGCGCAGAAACAGATAAAGCGAGATGATCGGGATCAGCGGACCGTGGCTATATTCGGCGGTGCTCCACGCCTCAACCAGCGAGACAAAACCTATCCAAAAGATCGGCACTGACCCAACGATCAGAAGCGTAAACCAGAAAAGGCCCGAGACGTTTATACCGCGCGAACCTGCGCCGATCCTATGATCTGTCTGTGCAATGGTCATCGGCAATAGAACTCACAAATAAACAACACAAAGCTGCAATATCTTTGCGGGCAGACTAAACCGCGTGTCGCGAAACATCCACAAAACCTTTGCGCCTTTACAGAGTGCAAGGTCGTTTACATGGTCAATCAGTGTTCAGGCTACGGGCCTTAGCGCCGCTGCAAGTTGCTTCTGGATTTTGCCTGAAGTTTGGGATGGCCGTATCTTGCCACCCAAGATCAGTGATAGCGATCAGACGCTTGCAGCGCGGCGTCTACGACGCAACAGCGCGAGACCACCAAAACCGCCGAGCAGAAGAAGCCCCGATGCCGGCAGCGGAACTGCGGAGGGCGACACACTTTCCAAAGTCAGGCTAGCAGTTGTGGTGACGCTATGGCCAAGAAACACGTCGAACCCACCCTCAAAATCAACCGTGATCTCGCTGCCGTCACTCAGGAAAACCGTTGCTGGAACGTCATCCCACTCCAGAAGGCCAGCCGCAATTGAGCCGCCGAATACGAGAACACCGCCGCTGCCGCCGCTTGTGATGGACAAAATTGGCGAACTGAACGCCAAGGTCGCTTCGATGTCGTATGTGTTTAGGCCGACGCCACGCCCGCCGAATGTCAGAAAGTCGAAGGTTTCAACGTCGCCAGGATTGTCGAGGTCAAAGCTTGTACCCGACAGGCCCGATGCCAGAGACACGTCCACACCGCAATTGGTGAGCGAACAGATGAACCCAGACCCTGTTTCGGTGAGGCTTACCGAGGAATTTGCAGCATCAACGGTGAATGTCGTCGCGTGGGCTCCAGTCGCAGCAAAAACTGCCATCAAAGCAAACGCACATGCTCTTATTCTTTTAAAAATCATTTTTGCTTCCCAACACAGACTGACCTTCTTGCTACCTCAAAACCCAAGCGACCTCAAAGCAAATCGCATCATGGCAGCAGAATGTTCCCGCATATTGCGTTGCCCTTAGGCGACCGTTCTACATCTTGCTACCTATGCGGGATCAGTCCGACAACTAAGAGGCGAACCGCCTGCGCTTGTTCACTGTGCGCACGGCGCGTTGTCCGGCATTTCCCCTTGACCCTCACCGTCCGAATGTCAGCCCATATCATTGATTTAATACAATATATTACCTTTTAAGACTGCTCGCGACATCGCAAACTACTCATCTTGCAACTCTTGCTAAGACGAAGTGGTTTCCACGTGATGCAGGCACGGCGGCCCCGAGTGGAGAAGTGCGAAATTTAGGTGCAATTCAACTATAGATGGCGGTCAGCAAGTGCGATTATGAAGCTCTGCTTGCGCCAGCCGTCCAAGGAGCGCTGCAAGTCACGTGTCAAACGACGAATCATCAGTCGCTTGGCTTCCCTCGAAAGCAGATAGGGACGGCGTCTCAAAGAGCCGTCTGCTCCCAGGAAGATCTCGCGATGCGAGACATGACAACTCGTTGAGAATGCAATATTAATCATGAAATTGCAGCACAGCTAGTCTCTGGCCATGGCACTTACTGCTACGTTTTTTGCCGCGGGCTTATCAGCGGCGACAGACAACTGCAGCGGCAGTTCCCAACTTCGGCAGCCAATAACACTTCAGGTGGACATAGGCTGTGGATGCCCGAAGTGTTTGGCGACAGTAACTAGCCGGGTTCTTCTGAACCGTCGCCGTCAGCAAAATGGGGGATTGGTCGAAACCTAGTTTAGGTCTGCGGCGCAATTTACGCCTATAATCAATGTTATGTAAAGTTTTACCAGCCGGCGCGAGACCCACAGGCAATCATCCAAAGCAGCAAGCTACTCGCGAAATGTCTTGTCGAAAAATGCCACAAACGGTTCTGCCAGATACGCGAGCGCCGTGCGATCACGGGTCCTGATGTAAGCCTCGACGGGCATGCCTGGCACCAGAACCTCTCCGTCACGAAGATCTGAGAGCGCGTCATGCGCGGGACGAATATCGACCGCGTAATAGGATCCTCGGTTGTTTTCCTCGATAATGCTGTCCGCCGAAACCCGCACCACTTTCCCGGAGGCAGGCTGGCGCCCAGCCTGATTGAACGCCACGAAACGCAAGGCCACATCCTGACCGAGATAAACTTCATCGATATCGACGGAGTCGACCTGCGCAGATACGATCAACGGCTGATCCTGTGGCACGATGTACATTACCGGTTCCGCAGGTTGCACCACTGCTTGTTCGGCAAACACGGTGGATTCATAGATCACTCCGGACACCGGTGCACGCAGATCCATCCTGGCCAGACGGTCCTGCAGAGCGACCCGTTTTTCGCTTAGCTCGATCTCACTAAACTGGAGTTCGCGTTCGGCGCTGGTCGCCTCTTCACGGCGCGTCGTCCAGAGGCGCAAGCGCTCGATCTCGTTGGCCGTAATCTCGCCTTTGAGGCCGGATATCTCTGCCACGAGCTGACCGGCTTCGCCCTCAATGCGGGCTCTTTCACGCTCAAGTGCCAGAACTGTCGCGGCAGGTGTCAGCCCACGCTCACGAAGTTGCTGCTTGCTTTCAAGCTCTCGAACGACCAATCCTCTCTGAACCTCGAGGGCGGCCAGCTGAGCCTCAATACCCTCCACGCGGCTGGCAATCTGCTCATTTTGCTTGTCCAGCAAGTTACTTTGCTGTTCCAGCGCTTCGCGACGGGCCGTAAACAACGTGTCTTCGCCTTCAAGCAGCCCGTTCACGTCCTCGTCCGACGCAGCCAGAGCCAGCAGATCAGACGGAAAGACAATTTTCTCGGCGCTATTGCGCTCTGCGATCAGCCGGGACCGCCGGGCTGCGAGACCGTGTAACTGCCCTTCGATGATAGCGAGTTCGGATTGCAGGCGCCGCCCATCGAGCCGCAGCAGCACATCGCCTGCCTGCACCACATCGCCGTTGCGCGCCATGATATCGCGCACCACACCGCCATCTGGGTGCTGGATGACCTGCCGGTTTGTCTCAACCTGAACGCTGGCTGACGCAATCACTGCCCCTGACAGCGTTGTCCCGACGCTCCAACCGCCGATACCGCCGACAAACAGAACCGCGGCAATGATGCCGACACTTAGCGGCAGCTTGGAAGACCAGGTTGGTGGTGTTCGGAGCCGATCAGCCATCACGTCCTCCTGGCAGGCTGCGCAGAGTGCGCTGTACGCTTTCTGCATTCTTCAGCATCTTGCGCATGACCGTATCGCGATCACCAAACGACGCGACCACGCCGTTTTCGATCACCAAGAGCAAATCGCATTCGGCGATCGCATTCGGCCGATGGGTCATGATAATAACCGCCCTGCCCCCGGACTTGAATTCCCGCACCGCTGCATTCAGCGCATCCGACCCATCCGCATCCAGTGCTGAATTTGGCTCGTCCAGCACCAGCAGCCGAGGATCGCCATAAAGCGCCCGCGCCAGTGCAATACGCTGACACTGGCCACCTGAGAGCTTCAGGTCGCTGGCTTCGATCCTCGTGTCATAGCCATCTGGCAGGCGGATAATGATCTCGTGAGCATTGGCGGCTTTGGCCGCGCGCACCACGGCCGCCGCATCCGGGCGCTCATCCATACGTGCGATATTCTGCGCGATCGTACCAGAAAACAGACGTACATTCTGCGGCAGGTAACCAATATGCCGACCAAGGGAATCCGCGCCGTACTGATCCAATGTCGGGCCCCCAAAACGAATTTCACCGGCCGTCACCGGCCAGTAACCCAGCAGCACGCGCGCCAATGTCGACTTACCGGACCCGGACGGACCGATAACTCCGATTGCCTGACCCGGATCCAACTGAAAGCTGATGTTTTTCAGAACCGGCGTCTTCCCGTTAGGCGGCAGAACAGTGACGTTTTTGACCTTAAGCTGCGCCTCTGGCCTCGGCAGTTCAGTACGGGTCTGAATAGGCTGACTATTGGCCAAAAAGTCACTCAGCGAAAGCCATCCTGTTCGCGCGCGTTGCAAAACTTGCCAGCCGCCAAGCGCCTGCTCGACAGGCGCCAGAGCGCGCCCCATCAGGATCGATCCAGCGATCATCGCACCGCCCGTCAGTTCCCCGCGGAGCGTGTAAAAGGCCCCTACCCCGAGTACCGCCGATTGCAGCAGCAGCCGGAAGGAACGAGTGAAGGACGAAAAGCTGCCTGTCCAGTCATTGGCAGACAAGCTGCGCCCCAGCGCTTCGCGGCGAATGTCCAGCCACCGGTTAGTCATGACCCGGCGCAGCCCCTGGGTCAGCACAACCTCTTCCCCCATGCGCGTCTCTGAGGCGATATCATGGGAAAGCTGCGTGGTCTGGTGTGAGAGCCGCATCTTCTTGGCTGTCAGAATGTGGTTGCTGGCGGCCAGCACGATCAAAAAGGCGCCGCCCGCGACCGCAAGCCAGCCAATCATCGGGTGGAACATGAACATCAGCACCAGAAACGCTGGGGTCCA
>JBCCNY010000030.1:0-14414 GCA_039025595.1 Pseudomonadota bacterium
GGCCGATTGCCTAGAGGCCGTCCGCGCTTGCCGTTTGGTTGATGTCTTCCCAGGCGGCATTGATCTGGGCCAGACGTTTCTCCGCGATTTTGCGCGCCTCTTGCGGGACACCGCGCGCCATCATGCGATCGGGATGCATGTCGCGTACTTTTTGCCGCCAGACCTGTCGGATCTTCTCAATCGGCATCGTTGGATCGACCCCCAAAACGGCATAGGGATCAGGCTTGGCGTCGGGGACAAACCGGCATCGCAGCTGTGCGAATTGCCGCTCTGGCAGCTCAAAAATGCGCGCGACCTCAACCAGAAAACTATCCTCGGCCGGGTGATAGACGCCATCGGCCATTGCGATGTGAAAGAGACCCTCGACCAAATCAAAAAGTGTCTCGGATTGATCGCCGAACATCGTCTTGATGCGGCGGGCATAGTCGTCAAAACCCGCGACATCCTGGCGGGCGAGATTGAAGACCCGCGCCGCACCGGCCTCATCATCCTTGGCAATCTGGAACACTTCCCGAAAGGCCGTCACCTCGTCGCGGGTGACCTGCCCGTCGGCTTTTGCCATCTTGGCGCCAAGGGCAATCACTGCGATCGCAAAAGCCACGCTGCGTTCGGGCGGAGTGCGCAAACGATCGAACACTTGCGTGAGCGGCTCGCCCGCGCGCAGGGCCGACAAGGCCTCGGATATGCGACTCCAGATCGACATGGGCCGATCCTAGCCTCTGTCAGAAGGGCTGGACAGATGTTTCTGTAACAGAACGAGGTCTATCTGACGGCCAAATTTGACGCCCGCGCGCTCAATGCGACCGACGGGAACAAAGCCCAGGTGTTGATGAAATCCAAGCGCGCTTTCGTTCTCCGCACTGATCCCCGCGACAAGAGACATGGCACCGCGCGCGATCGCGGCCGTCTCCAGCGCGTCCATCAACATCCGTCCGACCCCGATATTCTGCGCTTCGGGGGACACGAAAAGCGAATGCTCAAGCGTCTTTGCATACCCGTCGCCTTTTCGAAACGGCGCGGCGGTGACGTAGCCTGCGACCGCATCCTTCCCCTCCGCCACAATCCAGGGCAAACCCGCCTGCTGTCGCGCGGCGATCTCTTCTGCGATCTCTGCCGGGGTCTTTTCGCGCGTGGTAAAGCTGATCGTGGTCTCACGGATGAAGATATTGATCAACGCGGCGATTGGCGCCGCATCTGCCGCGCTGGCCGCGCGCATTCTCATGACAAGTCGCGAGGTCCTGCTGGTGTGTCGAAGGCCAGCGACAATCCGGCAGATCCGCGTTCAAACGCGACGCGCGGGTCTGAGAGCACACTGGCCATCGCTTGGTGCAAAGCATCAGCTTCGGGATGGCGGATGGTGAGACGCCGCAGCCGGCACCCTGAGGGCATCAACCGCCGGGCCGGGTGATCCGCCACATCCCATTGCATCAAAGCGGGAAAGCAATTGTCATAAGGCAGGATCCCATCGGGCGGCACGGCCATGCGCCATTTAAAATCGCCGCGTTCCAGCGCGACCGCCTCCCCTGCCGCTGGATAATTCTCTAGCGTTGCGGGCAGGTTTTCACTCCGGCAAGCCCAGATCTGCACGCGCGGCAACCCGGTAAAGCGGTCGAGGTCAAACCAGCGTGGGCGCGCCGCAGGCTCCACCATCGGATTGATCGCGATCACTTCCAAGTAAAGACCATCCTCGAGGCCCAAGAGAGCGTTATGTGTACCGTAATGGGTGTGCTGCCCGCCCGCTGTCATGGGCAGGCCCAGCTGTTCCTCGACCCATTCGACCCCTTCTTCGAGCGAGCCTGCCGCCACGGCCAAATGATCGAGTGTAAGCTCCGACATGACCTATCCTGTCACCAAACGCGCAACAACCCAAAGACCGGCCAGAACTGTGGGATAAAAACTTGCGCCAAATCCGAAGATACGAAACGCCGCGCTGCGATGATAGCCGATCCAGAAAATGACCCGTGCTACGGCAAAGCCAAGTCCGAGCGCCAGAACCATACCGGCCCCCAGAGAAAAACCGACGAGCGGCCATATGCAAAGCGCCAGAACGAGCTGTTCGATCGTATTTTGCAACGCGCGCGCATCCACATCGGCCGCGGTCCCGGGCGGCGGTCTTTGCCCCTCGATGAGGGTCGGGTCAAAGACCCGCCGGAGGGCAATCCGCCCGATCATAGCCGCCAGAACCAGCCCGGGGGCAAAGAGTGCCCCCATCAGAACCGGTTGGATCAAAGCGATTGGAACCGTGATCTGACGACCGATCCAGAGCACGGCTATGGCCCAGATCAGTCCCGCCGCGCCTGCAACCGGAAAACGCTTTCTGCCCCGTTGTGGCATCTCAGTCTACGCACGCGCCTCGCGGATGAGATGCAGGATATCTTGCGCCGCATCCGGAATGTTCGTGCCTGGGCCAAAGATCGCCTTCACGCCCGCTTCCTTGAGGTAATCGTAGTCCTTTTGAGGGATCACCCCGCCACAGATCACGATGATATCGTCAGCCGATCGTTCTTTGAGCGCTTCGATCAGTTTGGGCGCAAGCGTTTTGTGCCCAGCAGCCTGGCTAGAGATCCCAACCACATGCACGTCGTTGTCGATTGCGTCCTGCGCTGCCTCGTCCGGGGTTTGAAAGAGTGGACCCACATCGACGTCGAAGCCGATATCGGCAAAAGCGGTTGCAATCACCTTTGCCCCACGATCATGGCCGTCCTGGCCCATCTTGACCACCAGCATCCGCGGGCGGCGCCCCTCATCTTCGGCGAACGCATTGACGGAGCTCTGGATCGCAGCGAAGCCTTCATCACCATCATAGGCCGCCCCATAGACACCTGCCAGCGTTTTGACTTCGGCTCTGTGGCGGTCGAATTCCTCCTCTAGCGCAAGGCTGATCTCGCCGACCGTGGCGCGGGCGCGGGCGGCCTCAACCGCCCCTTCCAACAGGTTGCCTCCTTCACGCGCGCGGCGCTTGAGCTCGACAAGGGCCGCCTCATGCGCGGCGGCGTCGCGTGTGGCACGGATCGTCTCAAGCCGCTTGATCTGGCTTTCACGCACAGCGGTATTGTCAATATCGAGCAAGTCAATCGGGTCTTCCTTGTCGAGACGATATTTGTTGACGCCCACGATCACCTCGTCGCCGCGGTCAATCATGGCCTGACGGGTCGCGGCGGTTTCCTCAATCCGCAGCTTGGGCATACCTGAGGCGACCGCCTTCGTCATGCCACCCATCTCTTCGACCTCTTCGATCAGCGCCCAAGCCTTCTCGGCCAATTCGGCGGTCAGGCTCTCGACATAGTAGGATCCCGCGAGCGGATCGACGACATTTGTCACACCAGTTTCTTCTTGTAAAATCAACTGTGTATTACGCGCAATTCGTGCAGAAAAATCGGTGGGAAGCGCCATCGCTTCATCGAGCGCATTGGTGTGGAGACTCTGCGTGCCGCCCAAAACCGCGCTCATCGCCTCATAGGCGGTGCGCACCACATTATTATACGGATCTTGTTCCTGCAGGCTGACGCCAGAGGTTTGGCAGTGGGTCCGCAGCATTTTCGACCGATCATTCTTGGCGCCGAAATCCGTCATGATGCGATGCCAGAGCAGTCGCGCCGCGCGAAGCTTGGCGGCCTCCATGAAGAAGTTCATCCCGATGGCGAAAAAAAAGCTGAGCCGTCCGGCAAACTTGTCCACATCCATGCCCGCATTCATCGCCGCGCGCACATATTCGCGACCATCTGCCAGGGTGTAGGCCAGTTCCTGCACGAGGTTCGCGCCAGCTTCCTGCATGTGATAGCCCGAGATCGAGATGGAGTTGAATTTTGGCATCTCATTGGCGGTGAATTCGATAATGTCCGAGACGATCCGCATCGAGGGCTCCGGCGGATAGATATATGTGTTGCGAACCATGAACTCCTTCAGGATGTCATTTTGGATCGTGCCCGACAGCACAGATTTGTCGTGTCCCTGCTCTTCGCCTGCGACGATGAAGTTCGCGAGAACGGGTATGACAGCCCCGTTCATGGTCATACTCACGCTGACCTGATCGAGAGGGATACCGTCGAAGAGAATCTTCATATCCTCGACGGAATCGATGGCCACGCCCGCCTTACCCACATCGCCCACAACGCGTGCATGATCGCTGTCATAGCCGCGATGGGTCGCAAGATCGAAGGCAACGGACACTCCTTGCTGACCGGCCGCAAGGTTGCGTCGGTAAAAGGCATTGCTTTCCTCGGCAGTGGAAAACCCCGCATATTGTCGGATTGTCCAGGGCCGGCCCGCATACATGGTGGCCTTCACGCCGCGGGTGAACGGCGCGTCACCCGGGATTGTGCCAAGGTGATCGAGACCTGCAATATCCTCCTGGGTGTAAAGCGGCTGCACCGCGATCCCCTCCAGCGTGTCCCAGGTCAGATCCTCTGGCGCGCGTCCGCGCAGTTCTTTTTCTGCAATACTACGCCAGGCTTCGCTTTTCGATCCCATCACTACGTCCTCTCGTCGTCAGATCCGGGGCGGGGTCAGATCCCGTTCTCACCGGTCCGGTTTCTTCTACGATGTGGGCCAGTCCCTCTGCGCCAGCACGCAGCCAGAACAGATCATCGGCATAGGTTTCACGCATCACCGCGACCTGTTCGGCGCCGAAGGGCTGCCATCGCCCGACGCCTTCGGGCAACGCGTTTGGATCACCGCCCCGATCGCTCGTGATCTGACGCAAGCGTTCCAGTGGCGGCGACTTTGCAAGCCACGCACGGGCATGAAGCCGAGGCATATTTCCTAGTCCGGTCATGTGTTCCAGTACGCGTTCGGGCAAACCACCAAAAATTTCGTAGGGCATAACCTGTATTTCCACACCGGGCAATGCACAGGCAAGGTCGAGGATGACATCACGCCACGACCTCTGCGCCGCGCTAAGGGCTGCCAACAGCTCCGTCTCCGGCATGCGATGCCCATGTGAGACCGCGCAGGCGAAGGCGGAGGCCCAATAGCTCTCCGGGGAGCGGATCGACAGCACAACCCGGTCAATAGACCCATCAAATCCCATGTAAAATCGCGCCATCCGCTCCCCGAGATCACGATACAATCCCTGCATATGCAAGTTGCGGCACACCGCGCCAATCATGTTCTCATCTGACACCACGAGATGCGTTACATCTTCGCTCCTGAGCCGCGACAGGTACAAGGCCAGCCGCCGTTGCGCTTGATCGAGTTGCACCTGCGCTGGAATGTCATCCGTCTGCGGCACGATGCCGGTCAACAGGGCGCCACGGGTCTGATCGGGCCCGATCGCACAGATCCCCAGCGCCCGCAGCCGCTTCGAATTCTCCGATAAATAATGCTGAAACGACGTAGTCGCCGTTCTATGCGCACCGATATGAAGTGTCACCTTCATATCCGCTTCCCGTCGCTGACCTCAGACACTTTTTCCCCGCGGGATACACAAAAAACCGTTCTCACCAGCCTGAACCGCAACTCCTAACGTCTACTTTAAGTTCAAAAAAAATTTTCCCCAAAAAAACATTCAATCTTAGCAATTTCCGAGGCTCGCCATATATGCTGGGGACAGGAGTTTTTATGATTGCAAAGCAGACCACCCGCCTTCTTGCGCTGATCGCAGGCACGGCCCTCGCAGCCCCGTCTGCAGGTCAATCCACGTCCAAGACGCCGGACATCATTTTTGACGGTGCAGCGGTCGATTTGGCCGACCTAAAATGGGAACGTCGCCCCCTAATCGTGTTTGGCGACAGTCCCAATGACCCTCGCTTTTTGCAACAGATGGACTTTCTGGAAGAGCGTCTGGCGGATCTGGAAACGCGCGATGTCATTATACTGACGGATACTGATCCCGGTGGCGACAGCGAATTGCGGAAAAAACTGCGTCCGCGCGGTTTCATGATTGCTCTGATCGGTAAAGACGGGGTCGTCTTTTTACGCAAACCCCTGCCGTGGGACGTGCGAGAGCTGACGCGGGCGATCGACAAAATGCCACTTCGGCAACGAGAAATACAAGAACGTCGCGGCGCAAGCTAAAGATCCTAAAATAGAGAATTCTCACGCGCCTGTACACTCCACCGGCCTGCACGCCGCGGCAAATACTCAGGCGCTTCCGCGGGCGACAACCAGCACTCGATTGGCATGGTCGATGATCATGACGAGCGCCGTGTCGCTGTCATATGCAAAGATCGCCTCGGGTGCGGCGAGTAATCTGCCGAATTCCTGTGCCAGTTTCTCGTCCATGCAGGCGCGCGCCTCGAGCACAGTGCGGCGCATCGCCATACCCCTGTCCCGCGAGTAGTTTGCAGCCTTCACCATGATTTCGTCAGGGGTAAGAGCTGGATCGTCCACCGCAACGACACTCCTGCGCTCAAGCATGAGGATCATACCGATGATGCCGGGCTCAACCGTCACCTCTGCCCCAATCGTGTCGTCGATCAATCGGAAGGCCCCAGCCGTGCAATCGATTTTCGACATGAAAGACAGGGTCGGACCCAACGGAAAAAACTGTGCGACCCGGTCGCGGGTTTCCGCCTCATTGAAACGACCACAGGCGGACAAAAAAGACGCAATCGTCAGCGCCAGGACAAGTCTGTTCGTGCTTCGCCCACCGAAACGATGCACTTTGCGCAGTTTTAGTCGAATTCCATGATCACATCGTCCACGGCGAGACTGTCGCCAGGGCCCGCATTGATCTTGCTCACCACGGCTTTCTTTTCGGCGCGCAGGATGTTTTCCATCTTCATCGCCTCGACCGTGCACAGCGTTTGTCCCTCTTGCACCTCATCACCCTCTGCCACGGCAACGGACACGATCAGACCGGGCATCGGACAAAGCAACATCTTCGAGGTATCAGGTGGAAGTTTCTCAGGCATTAACGTCGCCAATTCGGCCTGACGTAAAGTGCGTACATGGACCTTGAGGTCTGCGCCACGGGACCGGATATGGAATCCACCAGAGATTTTTCCAACCTTCAGCAAGAGCGCTTCGCCATCGACGTTTATATGCGCCAACTTGCCGCCGGGCGTCCAATCGCTGCTAATGCGAAGTGCTGCGCCATCCTCGAATGTCACAGTCGATCCTTCGCGGTCCGCCGCGACATGCACGGTAAAGCGCTGGCCCTGAAGCGAGACAACCCAATCCTCGCCCACCTTGCGCTCGTGGTTGTCCATCCGGCCCGACACGCGCGTACGCCGGATTTCCGCCACACGGTGCATCGCGGCGCAAGAGGCCGCGACCTGGCGTAGTGCGGTATCACCCAATGTGACGCCCTCAAACCCTTCGGGATACTCCTCAGCGATGAACGCGGTTGTAATCTCGCCACTCACAAATCTGGGGTGGTCCATCACCGCGCTCAGAAACGGCAGATTGTGCCCGATCCCGTCGAGCTCGAACCCGTCGAGCGCCCGGCGCATGGCCTCGATCGCTGTCGCGCGATCCTCTCCCCATGTGCACAATTTAGCGATCATCGGATCGTAATACATGCTAATCTCGCCGCCTTCATAGACGCCGGTATCGTTGCGCAGAGCGGTCTCGCCCCGCGGCGCCTCGCCCTGCCACTTCTCCTGTACCAGGAGCGGCCCGGAAGCGATTTCAGCAGGTGGGCGATAGCGGGTCAGCCGCCCGATGGAGGGCAGAAAGTTGCGATAGGGATCCTCGGCATAAAGTCGGCTTTCCATCGCCCAGCCGGTCAGCGTCACATCGCTTTGACCCATCGACAGCTTTTCTCCGGCAGCAACCCGGATCATCTGTTCGACCAGATCGACCCCGGTGATCAGTTCTGTCACCGGGTGTTCCACCTGAAGCCTTGTGTTCATTTCCAGAAAGTAAAAGTTGCGGTCGCCATCGACGATGAATTCGACCGTGCCCGCGCTGGCGTAATCCACCGCCTTGGCCAGCGCCACGGCTTGTTCACCCATCGCCTTGCGCGTCGCCTCGTCGAGAAACGGGCTCGGCGCTTCCTCGATCACCTTCTGGTTGCGGCGCTGGATCGAGCATTCCCGCTCGCCAAGATAGATCCCGTTGCCATGGGTGTCGCACAGCACCTGTATCTCGATATGGCGCGGCTGCGTGACGAATTTCTCGATAAAAATGCGGTCATCACCGAAACTCGCCTTGGCCTCATTCTTTGACGCCTGGAATCCTTCGCGCGTCTCTTCATCGTTCCAAGCAATGCGCATGCCTTTACCACCGCCACCGGCGCTGGCCTTGATCATCACCGGATAGCCGATCTCGGTGGAAATTTTCACCGCTTCATTCGCATCCTCGATGAGGCCCATATAACCCGGAACGGTGCTGACATTCGCGTCCGAGGCGATCTTCTTGGAAGTGATCTTGTCTCCCATCGCTTCGATGGCGCCCTTGGGCGGGCCAATAAAAGCGACACCGGCCGTATCGAGCGCCTCGGCGAATTTTGGGTTCTCTGACAGAAAGCCGTAACCCGGATGCACCGCCTCTGCGCTGGTTTGGGCAATCGCGTCCATGATCTTGTCGATCACAATGTAGCTGTCGGCGGCCGGCGGCGGTCCGATATGCACCGCCTCATCGGCCATTTTCACGTGAAGAGCGTTGCGATCCGCATCTGAGTAAACTGCAACCGTCGAAATTCCCATTTTACGGGCTGTCTTGATAACCCGACACGCGATCTCGCCTCGATTGGCGATAAGGATCTTGTTGAACATAGCGCCCCAGTCTTCCGTCTTACATCGTGGCAAGCTGCCCGCCTGATGTATACACGGGGGACCACATTCGCCTCAGACTTCATACGCAGCCTGAAGGCAGTGTGGAAGAGGTCAGCAAGACTTTACCTGCAAATAGTGTCGCCAATCTGGCAAGCGATCACATTTCCTGCCGCGCCGACAGCGGCGCCAGTCAGGATCGATCCGCCTGCCACTGCCGCGACCCCCACGCCAGCGGCGCCGCCAAGTACAGCCTGTTCCGCGACCGTGTCGCCACAGGCGGCCAAGCCCATCGACAGCACAAGCGCAGTGATTTTCATCGATATCTTCTGCATCGAATTTTCCTCAAAGTTGATTTCGTTTCCCATGACTTATCCAAGCTTCGTACCGGTTGCGAGAAACATCGTGATCAATCACCGGCATCGGCAATCCTATGCAGCCGACAACAAAATATTGCTTTCATTACAAAAAGGGCGGCCTGCGCAAATTGCACAGAACCGCCTGTCAGGGGAAGGGTAACGGTTCAGACTAAACGTCCCGGCCCATTGGGGAAAGGCCGCCACTACACCCATGAGTGTGCGACAAAGATCGGTTTTCGCCAAGCCTCGATTGATGCCGACCCCCTTTGTTCGGCTGCAATTCGCGTAAAAGTAGTTTTATTTGGCGGATTTACGCCCAAGGAGAGCCAAAAGGGCGCCGGTTCACAATTACGTGTTTTCCAAAAAGGCATCCGGAAATGTCTGGCGCGCCAGCGTGACATCCAAAATTAACAGAGTTTCGTAGCTTTTCGAATCAAAATTGTCTGTCGCGGGGCGCACTTCACGCCCAAATAGCCAATTCAATCGTCCCGCGTCCAGATTGCCACGCTCAAAAGGTTGATCAGCGAAATGCAACCATAGCGCGCGAAGAAAAGCGGCATCTGCTCTCTTGTCGGCCGGTTTTCGATCCCGAAAACGTTCTCGCGCTACAAGCGGGGTCACCCCGCGCGGATTGGCCCGCCGGATCGTGAACTGATAATCCGTGCCGGGCAGTCGCCCGGGAAAGCCTTTGTGTTTCAGCATCGCTTTATGTCTCTCCACAACTTGTCGCGAACGGGTCTTATCAGACCGGTCGGTTCGCATCGAGGTTACGGCACGAGGATCCGAAAGCACACGGATTACTGGCGGTGTTTTTGTGCGTTCCACGCCGACCCGCATCTGCAGTTAAAATTGCGGTCCGATCTCGCGCGGCCACAAGACTAGTGCATTTCCCAGATGCACCGCTCCCCCTGTGGTGAAAAGCTCTCGAAAACCTGGGCGACATCTGGATCGAACTGACCGAATTCGGAGGCGCGATCAGCCAGAGAGATGACGATACGCGACGGCATCGGACCGATATCAGCCAGTCGAGGCATGGCATAGGCGGTGCACAGATACTCCAGGTCGATCGCCTGTACCTCGAAGTCTTCGTCACCGGTGAAGCTCGGAGAAACAAAGCGGAACCGATAGACCAGACCATCGCCCGGCTGGTCCCACAGCATCTCCTGCAACTGAGCGTCAAGTCCCGAGGGCAAAGAGATGGTGCTCTCATCAGCGCCAGCGGCGGGAGGCGTCAGAACGAAGAGCAGACCTGCCGATATCAGCGCGCGCATCGCTGCCAACGCTCGCGATTGGGCCTATCGTCCAAGACAGCGCGGAGCCTGTCTTGCAGAACGCTTGCGATTGACAGGCCTGCCACCGGCCCACCTGCCCTCAGCGTCACGCCCGATGCGTGCAGGCGCGCCTCGATCACCGGGGAGAAACCGCGCAGACCCCGCAATGCGCGCCAGATATCCTGCCGCACCAAGTGAACGAGGGGAATGAGCCGCAGCTGTGGTAGGGTTGTCGTCGCAGCGATGTCAAACCGCGCAGGCAAACGCCGGGCAAGCACTACGTGATCCGCGCTCCGCACGATATGCCACCTCCGAGCGCTCAAGAGATGCGTCCTTTGCTCGGGATTTGCCCGCAAGTCTCGACACCCTCTCTGGCCCAGAAGAAAAAAACCGCCCGACGCGAAAGCGGCAAACCGGAGGTATCGCCCGTGCCATCGGCAAATTCCAATCCGTAGCCATCAAAGCTCCGACCCCGTTCTTGGCGGGCCACCTGGTCCATCGCCTGACAGAGGCGCCGCATCTCGGCGACTTCGGCAGAAGAGGGCGCGCGCCTATTCAAGTATTGCCCCAGCTTTGACTGATAAACCCATAGAAAGACAAGTTTATCTCTTGCCTCATTTGCTTGCATCACCATCACGCCACCGGCCTCGAACCGCGCGTCGGAAAACCGCGACTCCGTTGGATTAGCCGTAGCAAAAGATGCCACTGACGCAGCGGCCAGACAGAGCGCCAGAACGCCTGCGATCCGCCTCACAACGGAATGTTGTCGTGCTTTTTCCATGGCAGGCTGCGGCGTTTGTTGCGCAGGGCGGCGAAGGCACGGCTGACGCGTTTGCGGGTGCTGCGTGGCTGGATCACCTCGTCGATAAAGCCCCGCTCGGCGGCTACGAAGGGATTGGCAAAGCGGTCTTCGTAATCGGCGGTGCGCTGCGCGATCTTGGCCGGATCATCAAGCTCAGAGCGATAGAGGATTTCCGTGGCGCCCTTGGCCCCCATCACGGCGATCTCGGAGGTGGGCCAGGCATAGCTGATGTCACCGCGCAGATGTTTGGAACTCATCACTACATAGGCCCCGCCATAGGCTTTGCGGGTAATGACGGTAACCTTGGGCACGGTCGCCTCCCCGTAGGCAAAGAGCAGTTTCGCCCCGTGCTTGATCACGCCGTCATGTTCCTGGCTGGTGCCCGGCAGAAAGCCCGGTACGTCCACAAGGGTCAGGATCGGGATCTCAAAGCAATCGCAAAACCGCACAAAGCGCGCGGCCTTGCGGGAGCTGTCGATATCAAGGCACCCCGCCAAAACCATCGGCTGGTTGGCCACAACACCTACGGTGCGCCCCTCGAGCCGGATGAAGCCGGTGACCATGTTCTTGGCAAAATCTTCCTGAATTTCATAGAAATCACCCTCGTCGGCGATCTTCGTGATCAACTCCTTCATGTCGTAAGGCATGTTAGGGTTATCGGGCACGAGCGTGTCGAGGCTGGTCTCCGTCCGGTCCGGGTCATCGAAGAACGGCCGCACCGGCACCGGCTCGCGGTTGCTCAGCGGCAAAAAATCAACCAGACGCCGGATCTCGGCCATCGCTTCCACATCGTTTTCAAAGGCACCGTCGGCCACCGAGCTTTTCTTGGTATGGGTCGAGGCGCCGCCCAGTTCCTCGGCGCTGACATGTTCGTTTGTCACGGTTTTCACCACATCGGGGCCAGTGACGAACATGTAAGAGCTATCGCGCACCATGAAGATGAAATCCGTCATGGCGGGGCTGTAGACCGCGCCACCTGCACAAGGCCCGGTGATCACGGAAATCTGCGGTACGACACCCGAGGCTTCGATATTGCGCTGAAACACCTCGCCATAGCCGGCCAGCGAATCGACACCTTCCTGAATGCGCGCGCCGCCCGAATCGTTAATGCCGATCACTGGTGCGCCATTCTGCACGGCCATATCCATGATCTTGCAGATCTTCATCGCATGAGTATGCGAGACCGACCCGCCCAGAACCGTGAAATCCTGGCTGAAGACATAGACCTGACGCCCGTTGATCGTCCCCCAGCCCGTCACGACGCCGTCGCCATGCGGTTTTTGATCCTGCATCCCGAAATCGCTGCAGCGATGCGTCACGAACATATCGTATTCTTCAAAACTGCCCTCATCGAGCAGCAGTTCGATCCGTTCGCGCGCGGTGAGCTTGCCTTTGGCGTGCTGCGCATCGACACGCCGCTGGCCGCCCCCGAGGCTCGCCTCGCCCCGGCGGCTGTTCAGCTCTTGCAGGATATCCTTCATTCCCTGATCCTCGTTGTTTCGTTGTCTGAACCGTAAAGACAAAGCGCAGGTGAACCAACCCCATTCGCACAACGCTTACCCGGAGAATTCAGCACCTTGGCACGCCTGACTGCTTTTCTTTGCACCCTTGACGCGCCATGTTGACGACGTGAACTTGCAAGACCCCTCTTCAGACCCACCCAGTCACGTGCCCGGTCGTGAAACCGGGCATCCGCCTGCGATGTTTCTCAACCGCCGGACACCGCCGCATATCGCAACGCTGATGCTGATGGCCGGGCTGTCGACGCTGGCGCTGAACATATTCCTTCCGATGCTGCCCGCGATGGTGGCGCATTTCGAGACGGAATATGGCCTCATTCAACTGTCATTGGCCGTTTACCTGGGGGTCAACGCAGCGCTGCAACTGATGATCGGGCCGATCTCGGACCGCTTGGGGCGGCGCCCGGTGATCCTGACGGGGCTCGCAATCTTCCTGCTGGCCACGCTGGGCTGCATCTTCGCCACAAATGTCTGGGTGTTCCTGTTCTTCCGCATGGTACAGGCCTTCATCGTCGCCGCGATGGTGCTCAGCCGTGCGGTTGTGCGCGACATGGTGCCCGAACGCGAAGCCGCCTCGATGATCGGCTATGTCACCATGGGCATGGCGGTGGTGCCGATGATCGGACCGGCCATTGGCGGCGCCTTGGGCGAGGCTTTTGGATGGCAGGCCAGTTTCTGGGCGCTCTTTGTTCTCGGGATATTCGTATTCGCCCTCACCTGGGCAGATCTCGGAGAGACCGCGCCGCTGGAGGGACAGAGCTTTCGCGATCAGGTGCGCGAATACCCCGAGCTTCTGACCTCGCCGCGCTTTTGGGGCTATAGCCTGGCCTCGGCCCTCTCTTCCGGGGCGTTCTTTGCCTATCTGGGGGGCGCGCCTTTCGTGGGCGATCAGGTGTTCGGGATGGAGCCCGCCGAACTGGGGCTCTATTTCGGGGCGCCTGCGATCGGCTATTTCACCGGCAATTTCCTCTCTGGCCGGTTCTCTGTCCGGGTGGGCGTCAATCCGATGGTGATGATGGGCACCGTGATCAACGCGGCTGGCATCGCCCTAAACCTCGCGCTTTTCTACGCAGGTCTCGGCACGCCGCTGACCTTCTTTGGCCTCATGACTCTGATGGGATTGGGCAACGGGATGACGATCCCCAATGCCACCGCCGGGGCGCTCTCCGTCCGACCAAAACTCGCAGGCACGGCAAGCGGGCTTTCCGGCGCGCTGATGATCGGCGGGGGTGCGGCGCTCTCTGCTCTGGCGGGTGCCCTTCTGGGGCCAGGAACCGGAGCCTTTCCCCTGCTGTGGATCATGCTCGCCACCGCGCTTTTGGGTATTGTCGCCATCGCCCTTGTGATCCGCCGCGAAAGGCGGCTGGCGCGCATGGCACCGGCACCGCATAGCGATATCTGATGCGGCTACTATCTGTCTGACATGATCTATACCGGTTTCAAGCTCTTAGCGATCGGCGCCGCGCTTTGGGTGCTACTGTCGCTTTACGAACGCACCTCCGTTTATCCTCTGGACGCGTCGCGGATCAGCCCGTCCTCGCTTGGTCTGACCTCGATCCGCGAAGTTGATTTCGCCGCCAACGGTCAAATCCTTGTTCTGTGGGTCGCACCCCCGCAACAGGACAAGCCCGTCATTGTCTACTTTCACGGCAATGCCGGCAACCTCGCTAACCGAGCAGAGCGGTTTGCTCGTATCACGGGGCAAGGCTATGGCCTTATCGCTATGGCCTATCGCGGATCAGGCGGTAGCACCGGACGCCCATCTGAGAAAGCGATCACCGAAGACGCAAGCGCGCTCTACAACC